>JAPKZV010000137.1 GCA_026393585.1 Actinomycetota bacterium | reverse complement strand
CTGTTGCAATTGCTCGAGGAAATCATCGAGGGTGAAATCGCCTTCAAATAATTTCGCAGCAGCTTTTTCGGCTTCTTCTTTTTCAAAGACCGACTCGGCTTGCTCGATGAGTGTGAGCATGTCGCCCATACCCAAAATGCGTCCGGCCATGCGGTCGGGGTGGAACTGTTCAAAGGCATCGAGTTTTTCACCAGTTGCCGCAAAGGCAATAGGGCGACCAATGACTTCTTTCACCGACAAAGCAGCACCACCACGCGCGTCGCCGTCGAGCTTCGACAAAATGACGCCGTCAATTGCCAATGTGTTGTGGAATGCTTCGGCGGTATTCACCGCGTCTTGACCCGTCATTGCATCGATGACAAGGAAGGTGTAATTCGGAGTGACGGCATCGGAGATACGCCGAATTTCATCCATGAGGTCGGCATCAATAGACAAACGTCCGGCGGTGTCGACAATAAGCACGTCTTTTCCAATGCGGCGTGCTTCAGCAAGACCACGAGTTGCAGTTGTTACTGGGTCACCTGGTTCAGAAAAGACCGGCACATCGATTTGTTTGCCCAGTGTGCGCAACTGCTCTACGGCGGCTGGCCGCTGAAGGTCGGCCCCTACCAAGAGTGGATGACGACCTTGCGATTTAAACCAACGTGCAAGCTTTGCCGCACTGGTGGTTTTACCCGAACCCTGCAAACCCGCCATGAGCACAACAGTGGGAGGCTTACTTGCATACGAAATTTTGAGGGTCTCGCCGCCCAGCATTGCCGTGAGCTCTTGGCTCACAATTTTCACTACTTGTTGGCCAGGGTCGAGCGCCTGTGAGAGTTCTGCCCCAATTGCCGCTTCGCGAATGCGCGCTACAACGGTGCGCACTACTCCAACGTTGACGTCGGCGTCGAGAAGTGCAGCACGAATTTCACTCAATACTTCATCGACATCTGCTTCGGTGAGACGGCCCTTGCCGCGCACCTTTTTCAGAATGGATTCAAAACGGGAACTGAGATTGTCGAACATGTGATTCTCAGGCTAGCGAAAAGTGGCCTTGTTGGCCCCCTTAGCCAATGGTTGCGGTGACCACAATGGATTTTTCAATACCCAACGTGAGCCGAGACGTTGAGTAATCCTCGGTCAACATGAATTGTTCCCCGTCACGCGAACCAATGCGATAGGTCCAACCATTTCCTTCGATGATCTTCACTGCTTCATCTTCATTGAGGCCCACCAAAGCTTTTGCGTCGTTCTCGGTTGGCAAAACGGTTTGTGGCGTAGGTACGGGTTCAACTACTCCCCCGTCTACTGGAGGGGTTCCGCCTATTGACGAGCCAGAACTTCCGCTGCCTGAACCAGGAACAGTGACATCAACATCACTATCGGGAACAGTGCTTATTGGAGTTTGTTCAATGTATTTGTCGTCAAGAGCAAGTGCGCTGACCGTGTACCCCTCTGAAGTGAGGTACTCATACGATGGAAGCAACCACAACGTTGCGTCATTCGCAATAACAGGAGTGAACGATGCTGACACTCTGGTGAGGCGAATGGTTTGCACGACATCTTCCTGTGCAGGAATTGGTGTCATGTCTTGGGCGAGAACTTCTTTACTGCTCACTGCGCCGTACCCGAACCATCCCGAATAGCGCGGGTCGCCTAAACGCTTCACTGCTTCAGTGGTGCTCACGACTGGATAATTTGCTCCTCGAGTAAATTTCAAAAAGTTGCCCTGGGCGTAGGTCACTGCACCATTTGCACCGAGACCAATGTTCCACGACATCGGTGATCGCATTCCATCAAAAGTTTTCCAGGCAGTTGCCCATACGCCGTACTCATCGCCATTGATTTCAATGTTCGCATCGTCAACGTCAACACCCATTTTCGCCATCATTTTCTGAATAATGGATTGAGCCTCTCCCTTCGTCGGCACATTTTCAGGTACTGGCGGGGAAACCACAATTTGATCTGGTGCTGTTGTTTCTGCATCCGAATCACTCATGCCAACGCTGGGAGGAGAAGATGCTTCAGAAGATACGGCTCCTGAGTAATACCAACTGAGATAGGGGTCACCGGACGAAGTTTGTACCTCAGTATTTTTGACGCCAAGCGCTGTAGCAATTTTCTTGAGGTCTGCATCGCTCGCAACAACATTGGTTTGTGCGCGCCAACTTGACGCTTCTTTGCCAAGGTCGGCAAGTTTTCCATCAACCACATATTCCACCGAATAGTTCGGTGCCATGATTTTTGAATTGCTGTTGCTCGACTCAGGAGCACCTACTGCATCGCTTGCCGAACGCGTTGACGCAGCAAGTGAAAATGAGATGGGCTGCGGTTGCGACTCTTGAGCACCACAGGCAACCAGCCCAAAAGTAGCGACGCCACAAACAAAGAGAACTGAGCGGAAAGGAGAAGTGTTCATACTCTTCAGACGTTACGCCTCTGCGAAAAGTTCCCGCACGTATTCTTCGGGGTCAAACGGCACAAGGTCGCCAATGGTTTCACCTAGACCTACCAATTTCACAGGGATTCCCAACTGGGTTTCAATGGCAAAAACGATGCCACCTTTGGCAGAACCATCAAGCTTTGTAAGGACTACGCCTGTCACGTTGGTTGCTAAAGCAAACTGCTCTGCTTGCGATAATCCATTTTGTCCGGTTGTTGCATCGATCACTAAAAGTACTTCTGTCACTGTTCCGGCTTCCTTCTCAGCAACACGACGAACCTTCTTCAGTTCTTCCATCAGATTCGACTTGTTCTGCAAGCGGCCGGCCGTATCGCCAAGTACGAGCTCACGGTTATTTGCCGCAGCGCTTTGCACAGCATCAAAAATCACAGCGCTGGGGTCGCCGCCTTCATTGCCGCGCACAATCGGAACCTCGGCGCGCTGTGCCCATGTTTCCAATTGCTCACCTGCAGCTGCACGAAAGGTATCTCCTGCTGCCAACAGCACCGAACGACCTAAAGCTTTTTGAGCAAATGCAACTTTGCCAATGGTGGTGGTTTTTCCCACGCCGTTCACCCCAATCGAGCAACTCTTGTGGTGTGCTGATGTCTTTACGACCAACACGTGACTTCAATGTATCGAGAAGTGCTGTTGTTGTTTTCAGACCAACGTCAGCTCGAAGAAGAGTTTCTTCAAGCTCGTCCCAGGTTTCGCTCGTGATCTTGTCTTTTCCGCGCAATACAGCAAATGAACCGTTGAAAATTCCCGCCGCACGTGCAAAACGTCGCACCGCACCTGGTGTGGGCTCAGGTTCTTCAACTTCAACCTCAACTTCATCGTCGACTACTGCCTCTAGCTCAACAACAACAGGAGGTGCACTGCGCGTTACTGCGGTTTCTTCAACTGCAATTTTTGCTGGCGCCTCTTCAACCTCAAGGGGTGCAGATGAGCGACGGTTGTAGACCACCACCCCCACACCAAAGACAAGAACCAGACCAACAAGAATTAATAAAATCATGGGTGCAGTATTCATACAGCTCGCTTCAGTAGGTGTTCACGCTCATTCGTTGCCAGAAGACGAGTTGCGCTCGACGATGACTTTCGATGAACCACCAGGTTGCATCGTGACACCCAAGAGGCAATCGGCGGCTTCCATGGTTCGCTTTTGGTGGCTCACCACAATGAGTTGCGCATCGTTGCGGAACTCTGTGAGCAAGCTCAAAAAGCGGGTGAGGTTCGGGTCGTCGAGCGCTGCTTCAACTTCGTCCATTACATAGAACGGAGAGGGGCGGCTACGGAATACTGCGAACAAGAATGCCAAGGCAGTAAGTGACCGCTCTCCACCAGAGAGCAACGACAGTTTCTTGATGTTTTTGCCACCAGGCTTAGCTTCTACTTCAATGCCGGTGTTCAACATGTCTTGCGGGCTCGTAAGAACGAGAGTTCCCTTACCGCCGGGGAACAACATCTCGAAGAGTTCACCAAAGTTCCGAGCTACGTCGGCATATGCGGTAGTGAAAACAGTTTGAATTTCTTCGTCAACAGCCTTAATGACACGCAAGAGGTCGCGGCGCGTGTTGCGCACGTCTTCAAGCTGTGCTTCAAGAAACTCATTGCGCTTTTGCAACTCGGTGAATTCTTCAAGGGCAAGTGGGTTGATGGGACCCATGAGTCGCAGTTCACGCTCGAGGTCGCGAGCACGGGCAACTGGGGTCAGACCCGCAGGAACTTCTGGTGCCTCGGCTGCTTCAGCAACTTCAGGCTCCACTTCCAGATCGCGGCGCAGCGCTTCGATAGAGGCCTCAAGGCGCATCCGCATTTCTGCTTCTTCAATTTCAGTGCGACGGCCACGCTCACGTGCGTCGTCGAGAGCTTTTTCACTGGCACTGCGCTCACGGCGAGCTTCATCGAGTCGTTGTGCAACCGAACGCACTTCATCACTTTGCTTTTGACGAGCTTCGCGCAACTGCTGCAACAGCGCCTCGGTCGTAATGCGGTGCTGGTCGACGAGCTCACTTAAGGCAACAATTGCAGTAAATGCCTTCTCTATGCGTTCGCGCTGACCTGAAGCTGCGGCACGTGCTTCAGCATCGGCAGTGAGGCGTGATTCAGTTTCGCTGAGTCGCCGTTCAACAAACTGCTTACGTTCGCGCAAACCAACAGAACGCACTTCGAGGTCTTTTTGGCGCAAAGCGAAGTCAGAGGCCTGCGCATCGAGGCTGGCCCGAGCAGCACCAATTGCACGCATGGTTTCCGCTTCTTGAGCTTCGTCGGCTTCCAACCTTGGCAAGAGTGCTTCGAGTTCGCTAATCCGCTGTGCGGCACGTTCAACACGTGCGCCAACATCGTCGCGCTGTGAACGAACCGCATCGGTTTCTGCAATCACTTCACGGCGTTCTGACGTGACTTTCGACAACGAATCGGCAGCTGACAAGCGAGCAGTTTTCAACACATCGTGTCGACGTTCAATATCGGCGAGAGCCTCACGAGCGGTGAGCACCTCTGCGCGTGCGCGGCTTAATTCACCTTCGCGTCGTTCAGCCTCAGCAGTTGCTATGGCCGAACTTTCAATGGCGTCTTCAAGTGCGCTTGCCGTCACGGCATCGCCTTGAGCCCCTAGTCGCCAGCCTGTTGTAGCGAAGCGGTCGCCGCGCTCTGTAACAACAAACAGTTGCGGATGGTTGAGAGCAATTTCTACTGCCGCACCCCACGATGTTGCACACACGCTGTTGGCAAGCAAGCGGTCGAGCAATGCATTGACCGAGGCTTCGTATTGCCCACCATTGGCACGTACAAATTGACGCACTAGCAGCGCGCCATCTGGCTGCTGTGCAGGTGAAACGGTATTCGAGCCACCCAAAGCAAGTACTGCACCTTGCAAGCTCTTCACATCGAGTTGGCTCAGCGCATTGCGCGCAGCATCGACATCAGACATCACAATGCCGGCAATAGCGTCGCCGAGTGCAGCATTTACTGCCTCTTCACGACCAGTGTCGATAGTGACGAGGTCGACTAAGGCACCTACTACACCAGAAACATCTTTCAGGTGCTGCAGGCCCGCACGACTGCGTGCAGCTTCAAGCGCTTCGCGCAACACTTCTACACGAGCACTCCAGTGGGCACGTTGCGCACTAGCAATAGAGGCAACTTGCGTAATGGAATCGAATGCGACTTCTGCAGCAGAACGGCGTTCCGACGCTCCGCCTACTTGGTTTTCCAAGAGCTCTGCAGCAGCCTCGGCATTTTCGTATTCGTTGCCTAACCGCTCAACATCGTTCAACAAACGCTCGGCACGGTCTTCGAGTTGTGCAATACGAGTGCTCACCCGCTGCAATTCAGCACGGTCGCGTTCATCGTTATTGTGCAAGGTACGTAATTCGCCACGCACTTCTGCTGCAGCACTTGCGGCTACGGGCACAGGCAATTCAGGAAGCGCATCTTCCCCATCGGCTTCGCGTCGTGCTTCAAAGTCAGAAATTTGCAAAGCAAGGTCATCGGCTTCTGGCGACAGATCTGCGAGAGCTGAATCGATTTCTTCAAGCTCACTACGCAATGCAGATGCATCGGTTTCGAGCGAAGCCATCACATCGGAATCCATGAACTGACTGCGATCACGTTCCATTGAACGACGACGTTCTGCCAACAGTGCAGAAAGACCTCGTGAACGCTCGCGCAATTGCTCAACGCGTACTAGTTGGTCGCTCACGCCCGTGTCGCCAAGGGCTGCAAGTTCTGCCTCGCTTGCGGCTACCAGAACATCGAGTTCAGCCATACGGGTGCGAATTGCTTGTTCTTTTTCTACCGAAGCATTCTTTTCACCAGCAATATTTGCGAGCTTCTCTTTTGCCGCCAAAATTTCTTGGCCAGCAATGTAGAGCTGCAAAATACTGAGTTCAGCAACCAATGCTCCGTGTCGACGTGCAGCATCGGCTTGGCGCTCTAGTGGGCGCAACTGACGACGCACTTCACGAATGAGGTCTTGCACGCGCAAAAGGTTTGCTTCAGTGCCATCTAGTCGACGTTCAGCTTTTTCTTTTCGCTTGCGATATTTCAATACACCAGCGGCTTCTTCAATAATTGCTCGGCGATCTTCTGGGCGCGCGTTCAGCACCGCATCGATTTGACCCTGGCTAATAATGACGTGCTGCTGGCGGCCAACGCCCGCATCTGACAAGAGTTCTTGCACATCGAGCAATCGACATTCCACACCGTTGATGGTGTATTCACTTTCACCACTACGAAACAGAGTTCGGCCCACCGTAATTTCGGTGAACTCCATGGGCAAGAGGCCTGCAGAGTTGTCGAGCGTAAGAAGAACTTCAGCGCGGCCCAGAGCCGGACGCTTTGCTGTACCTGCGAAAATGACGTCGTCCATTTTTTGGCTTCTTACAGAAGACGGGGCCTGTGCACCAAGCACCCATGCAATGGCATCGACCACGTTGGATTTACCAGAGCCGTTTGGCCCGACAACAACGGTGACGCCAGGTTCAAGTTCCATTGCCGTTGTGTCGGCAAAAGACTTAAAGCCTTTCATGGTGAGAGTTTTCAAAAACACAGCGAATTGACAGTATCCGAAATGACCCCCTGATCTATATTCCGATAGCTGAAGCGGCCTTATTTCTGGCAAACAGGGCAAAAGTGCGTTGATCTACCTGCGCCCATCACCCTTTTGATGATTCCGCGCCCACACGTGCGGCACCTCTCGCCTTGCCGGGCATAGACCCGATGCTCGGTTTGGAAGATTCCTTCCTTGCCGAGGGCGTCGACATATTGAGTATCGGCCAAGGTAGACCCACCTGCCGCAACGGCTTCGGCGAGTACTTCACCAATATGACCATGCAGTTCTCGCAAGTGCTTTGTTGACAGTGTGGCGCTGAGATGGTTCCAGCGCAATCGTGCACGATGCAAAATTTCATCGGCGTAAATATTGCCAATTCCGGCTACGACCGACTGATCGAGCAACAAAGCCTTCACCCCGCGATTTCCCTTTGTGAACCGGTCACGAAAAGCTTCAAAAGTGAAGTTGCCCGTGAGCGGGTCGAGCCCTAACCGCGCCACCTCGGGCACGAGCGACTCAGTTCCTGCTTCAGCGTTGTCATCGTCGGGGTTGTACACCACAACTTCCCCAAACGTTCGCGGGTCAACAAAGCGCAACTCACGCACCGCTTCATTCTTTTTCTCGAGCGTCAGCACAACATGTGTGTGCTTTTCTCGCACATCGCCAGGCGCAGCAAGAAGCAAGCGGCCACTCATACGTAAGTGCACCATCATCACGTTGCCCGACGACAAGTCGAACAACAAATACTTTCCGTGACGTCGAGCAGCAACGATGGTTTCGCCCTGCAGTCCCGCAATGAGTGCTTGTTTGCTACTGCGCCGAACTGTACGTTCGCGACCCACCTCTACTTGCGTAATGCGTGCTCCCACCACTGCGTTTTCCACGCTGCGGCGCACCGTTTCCACTTCGGGAAGCTCAGGCATCGAGAAGATCACACGCGGCTTGTGCCGCTACTTGCTCTGCTGCTTTTTTTGAACGACCCACACCAAAGGTTTCCAACTTCCCTACCCGCACAGAGGCGGTGAAAGTTTTATCGTGGTCGGGACCAATACTTTCCACCGAATACTCAGGAGGGTTCAGACCCAAGCGAGCCACCTGTTCTTGCAAGACTGTTTTGAAATCGAGGCGATCGATATTGGGGAGTGCTTCTTGCATTGCGGGAAGCAACACTGCCTCTACTGCGCTGAATGCGGCCTCGGCTCCGCCATCTAAATAAATGGCACCGACGACTGCTTCAAAAGCGTCAGACAACAATGAAGTTTTGTCGCGACCGCCCGCTGCATCTTCACCTTTTCCCAATAACAAAGCATCGCCAAGATGAATGCCGCGAGCAATGCGAGCGAGTGCAGTGGCGCTCACCACGCTTTTGCGAAGGTCGGTGAGACGGCCTTCAGGAAGTTCAGAGAATTGTCGATAGGCAATATCGGCAACTACCCAGCCCAACACTGCATCGCCAAGAAATTCCAAACGTTCATTCGAACGCTCGGCACCATGTTCTGATTGCCATGAACGATGCAAAAAGGCATCTTGCAATAATTGTGGATTACGAAACTCGTACTGGAATGCCGCACACACAGCAAGCAACGACTCTGGAGAAGAAACGCCGAGCGAAGCAGAGTCGCCCACGGGAGTTAAGCGCCCTTCGAGATACGCCCGAACACATAGTCGACGGCGTCGCGAACAGTTTTCAGATCTTGGAGATCTTCATCGTCAATACGGAAGTTAGGAACG
>JAPKZV010000237.1 GCA_026393585.1 Actinomycetota bacterium | reverse complement strand
ACCCCGCCGTGCAAGTACCCAATTGCCAGTTTGCACTGGCCCATGGAACCGGTGGCAACCTCGCCACACGCATGGGCTCAGCCACTCTCATTCTTGGGCAAGAGGTATAGCAATGTCGTTCTTGCCGCTTGCCGATGTTGAAGTGAACAATGAAACACAGCCTTTTTGGGATGCACTGCGCAACAACACACTGATGCTTCCTCGCTGCACCGCATGCCAATCAGTCGTGTGGTATCCGCGTGCACACTGCCCCGCGTGTTTTTCTACCGCGTTGCAGTGGGAAGAAATGTCGGGGCGCGGAACTGTGTATTCCTACAGCATTGTTGCCAAAGGTAACGGGCGCTGGAAAGAATCTGGCCCGTACGTGGTTGCATATGTAGAACTCGCTGAAGGCCCACGCATCCTCACCAACATTGTGGGTATTACACCAAACGATGTGCATATCAATATGCCCGTGGTAGCAGTGTTCGACGCTGGCGACGACGGCCGGGTATTACTGCGGTTCACATCGTCTTCTTAGGTGTGCCATTCGGCTCCATTAATAAGCCCTCGTAGACTTTTTGTTAATAATGCGTTTACGCCTTGTTTTGGTGCGGTGGAAAATCTCATTGCTGTTTATGATCTCAACAGCGGCATTTTTGTCGTTCCACCACCACCTAGAAACCAGGAGAAAAACCTTGATTCAACGTCGTTCAAAGAAATGGTTGCCGTTAGTAGCAACCCTTGCTCTCGGAGCTGGCCTCGTTGCTTGTGGCAGCGATGCCGCAACTGAAGAGACCGTCGATACTGCTGCAGAAATCGTCACCGACGACACCGCAGCAGCAACTTCCGACACTGCTGCACCAGCAACCGATGAAACCTTCCCCGCTTCTTGGGAGTCAAACTTCACACCATGGTCAGCCGATGCTGCACCTATTGACTGCCGTCCAGAAGAAGGCCCGTTGAAGGCTGCATGGGTTTACGTTGGCCCCATTAACGACGGTGGTTGGACCACTGCCCACAACAAGGCTCGTGAAGCTATTCAAGAAAAGTTTGGCGACAAAATTGTCACCACCTACAAGGAAAACGTTCCTGAAGGTGACCAGACCGCACAAGTGATTGAAGACCTCATTGCCGATGGCAACACCGTGGTATTCGGAACTTCATTTGGTTTCCAAGATGCGTTTGCTGCTGCTGCTGAAAAGCACCCAGACGTGTGCTTCGAATTTGCAACTGGCTACAAGAGTGCACCAAACCTTTCACAGTTCACCGGAGCTGCTGAAGATGCTGCATTCCTCACTGGTATGGCCGCAGGTGCTGCATCGAAGACCGGCAAGCTTGGTCTTCTTGCATCGTTCCCTATTCCTGAAGTACTTCGTGGAATCAACGCGTGGACCTTGGGTGCACGTTCCATCAACCCAGAAGCAGAAGTCAGCCTCGTCTGGACCAGCACATGGTTTGACCCAGCGCTCGAGCGCAAAACTGCTGAAGCACTCATTGCTGGTGGAGCCGACACCATTGGTGTAGTTGCCCAAGACTCACCAGCTTCTGGTGATGCCGCAAAAGCTGCAGGTGTTGCATGGTCGGGTTACGACAGTGATCAAAGCACCAACTACCCAGAAGTGTGGCTCACTGCTGCTACTTACAACTGGGCAACGTATGAACTTCCACGCATTCAGGCCATCCTCGATGGCACATGGGTTGCTGGTAACTACTACGGCGACATGGCCGATGGTCATATTCGTTTAGCTCCATTCGGACCAATCGTGACCGACGAAACTCGTGCACTCATTGCCGCAAAGAAGACAGAAATTGTTGCCAACTCTGGCGTGATGTTCTCTGGTCCGTTGAATGACAACACTGGTAAGGAAATTCTTCCTGCTGGCAAGCAAGCAACGTACGAAGAACTCATGGGCATGAACTACCTCGTTGAGGGAGTCAAGGGCGAACTACCAAAGAGTTAATTCTCTTTCATAAAAAGGGGCGGGCCTTTGGGCTCGCCCCTTTTTTTATTGCTTGATTCGCTTTCCTGCCACCCAAACATGTGCAATCTCACGTGGTCCAGAAAGCCGAACAATTTTTTCAAAGATGCGTTCTTCACAGTCAACTTCGTCATATACACGAAGCCCCGAATCGCTCGCCTCAGTGCTCACAACAATGGCATCGAAATGATTTCCCACAGCAATAACACCAGCGTTCAGCCCCAACATACGTGCCCCACCTGTAGTTGCCATATAAAACGCAGCAACAATATCGATGCGTGAGTTTTCTACTGCACCATCAACACCGTTCACGCCATCTTCCAGCATGCGTGA
>JAPKZV010000165.1 GCA_026393585.1 Actinomycetota bacterium | reverse complement strand
TCCATTGGAGGGAAGTTGTAGAACCAATCGCGACCGGCATTCAGCCACGAGCGATGGGTGTAGGCAACGCCCTTTGGTTTTCCTGTGGTGCCACCCGTATGACGAATGATGTACCAGTCATTTGGATTGATCTCCACCATCGGGTCAACATCAGAGAAAGAAGAAAGCCATGTTTCATAGGAGGAGTCGCGCACCAAGACTTTTTCCAGCGATGGCAAACGCTCAGTCATGCCATCTAGTTCTGCCGCGTACTTTTCTGCGACAACCACCATTTTGCAAGAAGTATGACCAAGCATGTGTTCGTGGCTCTCCACTGAGTTACGCGCATACAACGGCACTCGCACTAGCCCAGCAATAGCAGCTCCCGCGAAGAAATCTTGCGCTTCGATGCAGTTATCTTCAAGAACTCCAACCCGATCACCCGGTTGCAAACCTGATGCCAAAAGGGCATTGGCCATTCTGATTCCACGCAACCATGCTTCAGCGAAAGTTAACGAACGCTCACCATGGATAATTGCGGTCCTTCTGGCATTATGCGAAGCAGCTTGCCTCATGAGGCCCGTAACGGTCATTCCAGTTGTCATTTGATTACCTGTTCTCTGTTGAATTCGCTCTGATCAGAATTATTATCAAGTCTTATGAATACCTAGGTCTAGTGGAGCCGATTTTGCTCGAAAGCCAGCGCTCACAACACGCATATGCATTTCATCAACATCGTCAACTTCAAGCGCAATATGGGTCACTCCCTTATCGCTTGGCGAATAATCGCTAGGAAGTG
Organism: Actinomycetota bacterium; assembly: GCA_026393585.1. Taxonomy (GTDB): domain Bacteria; phylum Actinomycetota; class Acidimicrobiia; order Acidimicrobiales; family Ilumatobacteraceae; genus F1-20-MAGs119. The sequence goes on along the minus strand of JAPKZV010000165.1, from coordinate 1,488 downwards.
CGCGACCTAAAGGGTGCGAGTAACACCAGAGTTCAACAAGCGAGTCTCCGGCGGCAAGCATCACCACACGGCCAACAGCATCTGTCATTCCCACCACTTCATCGAGTCCGGCATGACGATCGACATCAAAGTCCATTACTAGCTCTAACCCAAGAACGCCGCAGTAAAACTCCAAAGACTTTTCCATATTGCTCACGCTGATTCCAGAGTGATTGACTTTTTTGACCCCCATAAACACCCCCTCAGGATAACCAAACGATCGTTTCATTTCTCGGTGCCCTGAGTCAACCCATAGCCTAGAATAAGGAAAGAGGGGGTTGCCCATGCCGCGTCCAAGTCGGTGGAACGAAATCGTTGAAGCAGCAGCAGAAGCATTTCGCACAAACGGATTTGCGGCAACTTCTTTAGAAGACATCGCCTCAGCAGTCGGCATCTGGAAGGGCAGCCTCTACCACTACATCAATTCCAAAGAAGATCTTCTTTTTGCAGTAGTCCGCGGTCCGGCAGAAGAAATTCTCAAGCAAATACAAGAGTTGTCCGAAACCGATTTGCCACCCACAGAGAAAATAAGACGTGCCACGCGCTCCCACGTCAAGGTGTTGGAGAGCAACTTCGTCTACGCATCTGTATACCTACAAGAAATTGCTGGTCGCCGAAAACTTCCTGAGTGGACCGCAATGGACCGCGAGTACCTCGATCTCCTTGAGTCAATCGTCAGAGAAGGAGTAGAAAGCGGAGAGTTTTCTGCGGTCACCAATCCGCGCATCGCCACGCTTGCACTCATCGGCTCACTCAACTGGTTGACACATTGGTATCGCCCAGGTGGACCTCTACATGCCGACGAAATTTCTGATCAATTCTGTGATCTCTTCCTCGGAGGCCTCATCGTTCGCACACCGAGATCAAAAAGTAAACCAAATCAAAAAGCGGCTACCCCGTCACCAACAGTTACACCATTAAAAACCACTAAACCGCGGGCGAAACGCACCGCCTAATTACACGCTTCGAATGGAAGACCAACATGACTGACGTATGGATTATTGGAAGTTACAGCACCGCATTTCGTAAGCGACCCGATGACTCTTTGAAAACAATTGCCCGCGAGTCGTACCTTGGCGCATTGGGTGACGCTGCTTTCGAAAGTGGCGACGACATTCAATCGGCGTGGTTTGGTAACTGCCTCATGCACACATGGGGCCAAGGCGGCATTCGCGGCCAGGTGTGCTTCATGGAGATGATTGATGAAGGTCTCTTTCCACAACGTGTTCCTATTACCAACGTAGAAGGTGCATGTGCCACCGCTTCTATGGCATTGCAAGGTGCAGCAAAAGATATTCGCAGCGGTGAAGTGCAGGTGTCACTTGCCGTTGGCGTTGAGAAGATTTATCGGCCAGGTGCCGACACTAACCCTGCAGAGCGTCAAATTATGTTCGACTCGTACTACTCGGGCGTTGACAACTTCGACCTGCCTCGCCTCTTTGATGAGTA
>JAPKZV010000120.1 GCA_026393585.1 Actinomycetota bacterium | reverse complement strand
GTCGTGGTCTGCGCTCACCGGTGGAGTCGCATTAATTCTTACCTTGCCAGTGTTGCTCGGAACTCTTGTGTATCTCTACGTCGACCACCGTTATGCGCGTGTGGCCTTTGGAGGCAACAAAGGTATTTCCGACTGGATGGGTTGGTCACTCACCCAGCCACAAACCTACGTTTACGTTGCAATGGGCGCCGGAGTTCTTGCAGAAATAGCAGCCGTTGTCAGTGGTAAGCGCCAAGTTTTGCGCCCAGTGTTGCTCACGGGTATTGCCATTGTTTCTCTTGCTGCCTTAGGTGGCGCAACTCAAGTACAACATGGCGTGACCTGGACCAACACCAGTGGAAGCGACAAAGTAAAAGAACTGATTCCTTTCCTCATCTTCAACGCATTGCCACTTCTGGGTGTGCTCGTGGTGTTGGGTGTGTCGTTGCTTGGTATCGCGAAAAGCAAGCCACGTTTAGTTCCCGCAATGGCGCCAGCACTTCTTGGTCTTGGCATGGTGCTCACCGGAATGGTTGGGCATCTTGTCGGATTGTTTGGGCCAGCTCAACTCGCCGGAACAGTTTTTGAAGAAGGCGAATTCATTTATGTGGGTTATGGCGCGCTGCTCATTGGACTCGCAGCTGTTTCTTACTGGGGTCCAAAACTATGGGGACGCGTGTTGCCTTCATCAGCAGTGCTCGGAATCAGTGGGCTTGCATTTTTAGGAACGGTGCTTGCCGCATTGCCGATGTACATCGCTGGCTTTGCGAACCAACCAGCAAATGTTGCCAACAACTTCTCGTATAGCGGCCCACAAGAATTGTGGAACACAGCTTCGGCAGCCGGACACGCACTCGTTGCAGTGTCAGTACTTCTCTTCGTTCTCACTGCGCTTCGTGCCTTCACCGCAGGTGAAGTTGCAGGCGACGATCCATGGGATGCGCAAAGCCTCGAGTGGTCGGTGTCGTCACCGGCACCATCAAGCAACTTCGTGTCAACACCATCGGTCACAAGTGCTGAACCACTTCTCGATATCAAGCCTGCAGGAGGACAGAAATGACCTACGCACTTCCCGCTGGGCCGCGCCCTGCGCCGCGCCGCCAACTTTTCATGAGCACCGGCATCGCAGCAGCTGCAGGAACCATGCTCATGGGCGGCATGTTGGCGTTGTGGTTGCGCTTCCGCGCAGCTGCGCCAACGCGACCTTCAGCTGATGGTTTCAAGCTCATTAAAGATTGGCTACCCGCCGATCTCAAAATGCCTGAAGTTGTTACCAACGTCGGCATCTTGTCGTTTGTGGTGATGTGCGTCATGGTGCAGTGGGCTGCTTATGCCGCCCGACGTGGCGACTCGAAGCACGTCGTTGCTGCGCTGAGCCTCACACTTCTTTTTGGTATCGCCATCCTCAACGCTCAAGCTGCCATTTTTGTGCAGTTCAACGTAGGCGTTGCGTCGGGCACTTATCAATCAATGTTCTACGCAATTGTCGGCACGCTCACTGTGCTCATTGTGTCTGGTCTTGTGTTCACGGTTGCATCTCTCTTTAAAAGCATTGGTGGTCGCGCGGCGAACACCGATCTTCTAAATGCACATGCGTTGTATTGGTATTTCCTCGCTGCGGCGTACGCCGCAGTGTGGTTCGTAGTCTTCGTGCAGAAATAGGTCGACGATGTTTACGCCAGGTTCAAAATTTTTCCTCGGACTCACAGGGTTCTCTATTGCTGTCTGTGTTCTTTATATTGCGTTAGTCGATAACGCCACAGGTGGTGCAGTTGCTTTGTTGTCCATTGCCACTGCATCTGGACTCGTTGCTGGGCTGTCACTTTTCAACCGTGATGGTGAAGTTTCAGTTGGTGACACAGCAGCACCTGCCGGCGCAGAACAACTGACTTCGAGCATGTGGCCACTCATTGCCACCGTTGGCTTTGTCGGCGTAGTTGCCGGTCTCATTACACACCCCATTGTTTTCTTCCTCGGTCTCATTGCACTGTTGGCAGCCGGAACAGAATGGCTCATCCAGTCGTGGAGCGAAGGAGCATCAAGCGACAAGGCATACAACGCTTCGTTGCGTGGACGCATGTTGCATCCACTCGAGTTTCCGGTGTTAGCGCTTGTCGGATTAGGCATCATCATTCTGTCCTTCTCGCGCGTCATGCTTGCGGTGTCTCGCGATGCGGGTGCAATTATTTTCATTGTTGCTGGTGCAGTAGTTCTCTTTGCTGGTTCAGTGTTTGCTCTCAAGCCAAGTTTGAAAAAAACACTCGTTGTGGGAATTTGTGTAGCGAGCGCAGTTGGTGTTGCAGCTAGCGGAATTGCCGCAGCAAGCAATGGGTTGCGCGACGACCTTGTGAAGGCGAAAAAAGAGCATCACTTCAGCCACAAAGAATGTGGTGAAGAAGAAGGTGAACACTTCGACCATTTGGCAGAGGGAACCATTTCTATGCGTTCCAACCCCATTGCAACTGTTGAATTGCGTGATGGCAAGCTCACCGCTCGTGAATTGGGCGTTGACAAAGTCACACAAACCATCACTTTCCCTCGATCAAATGACGCCACCATCATTTTCCGCAACAAAGACGAAAGAGAAGCGCGGCTCACTGCGTACCTCGGAACCAAAGCGGTGCAAGATGGGGTTGTGGAAGAAGTACTCAATTGCACACAGATGATTGGCATCGACCATGAGCAAGCGCTCACATTCAAAATTGCCAAGCCATCAATGGCATCTGAGAAGCCGTACACACTTACTGTTCCTGGCCTTGAAGGTCAATCAATAGAAATCATGGTGCCTTAGTCATGAGCGCAAAAACTCGTCGCATTGTTGCCGGCGTCTCCGGTCTTGCCGCAACATCATTTCTCGCTGGCTGCGCAAAAGATGCGCCGCAAGATACATGGCAGCCAAAAGGCTCTAATGCAAAAATCATCGACGACCTGCAACAGCCAGTCTTTGCAATAGCGGGAGTTGTTGGCGTCATTGTTTTTTGTGTTGTGGTGTACTGCATTATTAAGTTCCGCGACCGCGGCCAGGCAATGCCAGAACAAACCCACGGTAAGCCAGCTCTTGAAATTGGTATGACCATTTTGCCAGCCCTGATTTTGGCTGGCGTGGGCGTATTCACGTTCCGCACAGTGTTCGACCTCTCAAAAACCAGCGATACACAAATGGTTGTCAACGTCACCGGTCAGCAGTGGTGGTGGGAATACGACTACCCGGCACAACCAGAACTCGGTATCACAGCTCCCATCATTACCTCTGGGCAAATGGTCATTCCTGTTGGTACAAAAGTGCTTCTTCGCGAAACTAGCCGCGACGTCATTCACTCATATTGGATCCCTGCACTCAACGGCAAGCGCGATGCGGTACCAGGTCGCGTGCATACTCTGCGTCTCGATGCCGATAAGCCAGGAATTTATGCTGGTCAGTGCACAGAGTTCTGTGGTCTTTCTCACGCAAACATGCGCATGGAAACAATCGCGTTAAGCAAGGAAGATTTTGCTGCGTGGGTGGCAAATCAACTCGCCGATGCAAAATCACCTGCTGAAAATACTCTGGCAAAAGAAGGCGAAGCAGTCTTCCTCAACCAGTGCGTTCGTTGTCACCAAGTTAATGGTCTGAAAAAAGCCGATGGCACGCCAGCAATTGCGGCGCCCGATGAAAACGTATGGTCAGGTGTAGCACCCAACCTCACGCACTTGATGTCACGCAATACCTTTGCAGGTGCATCATGGGATCTGCTGAATAAGAAATGCCGCGCAGATGTTTGGGGCGCAAGTAGTGAAACAGTTGGCAAAAAATATCTTGCTGGCGTGAGCGAAGAGTGCCTGAATCAAACAGATCTACGACGTTGGTTACGCAATGCGCCGGCAATGAAGCCGATGTATGCCGACCCAACACAACTCACACCCACCAACGGTAAATACCGCGGTATGCCGAATCTCGGACTCTCAGAGGACGACATCGACAAACTTGTGGCTTACCTCTCCACACTGAAGTGATCGGAGCACGCTGACATGGCAATTATTGAACGACCAGCAACAGCCGGAGGTGTGGAAATCGCACCACCTGCTACACCATCGCGAGCACAGGGTGGCTTCAAGCGTCCTGTATCAACAACAGGGTGGAAGTCATGGCTCTTTACTGTCGACCATAAAAAGCTCGGCATTATGTATGGCGTCATGGCGATGTTTTTCTTCATCGTCGGTGGCATTGAAGCGGTGCTGATTCGCCTCCAACTTGCCGCACCTGAAGGCAAGGTTTTGAGCGCCAGCGTGTACAACCAAATGTTCACCATGCACGCCACCACCATGGTGTTCCTTTTCGTGATGCCAATGGCCGCAGCGTTCGCAAACTATTTCATCCCACTTCAAATTGGTGCGCGTGACGTTGCCTTCCCACGCATGAATGCATTTGGTTTCTGGTGTGTTCTCGGTGGCGGTATTTTCATCAACTTGTCGTGGTTCCTTGGTGGCGCCGCCGACGGTGGTTGGTTCATGTACGCACCAAACTCAGGGCCAATTTTCTCACCATCACATGGTGTTGACTTTTGGACACTCGGACTCCAGATCACGGGTATTGCTTCGTTAACGGGTGCAATCAACCTCATTGTGACGGTGTTGAACATGCGTGCTCCAGGAATGAGCCTCATGAAGATGCCAGTGTTCACTTGGCTTCAGTTGGTAGTGCAGTTCCTCTTGCTGTTCGCAGTACCTGTTATTACGGTGGCGCTTTTCCTCTTGAGTTTCCAGCGCAACTTTGGTGCAACGTTCTTCGACGTATCTGCAGGTGCCGACCCACTGCTGTGGCAACACTTGTTCTGGATCTTCGGACACCCCGAGGTGTACATCCTCATTCTGCCGAGCTTCGGCATTATCTCTGAAGTGCTTCCTGTGTTCGCGAAGAAGCCACTCTTCGGATACCCATTCGTTGTGTTCTCAGGCGCAGCAATCGGATTCGTTGGTTGGGGCGTGTGGGCTCACCACATGTTTGCTTCGGGGCTTGGGCCTGTGTCGGTGGCGGTGTTCTCCATTTCCACCATGGCCATTGCAATTCCGACCGGTGTAAAAATTGTGAACTGGACACTCACTTTGTGGGGCGGCAAATTGCGCTTCACCGCAGCAATGCATTTCGCCATTGGTCTCATCGTGCTCTTCACCATCGGTGGTTTGTCAGGTGTAACTCACTCAGTAGCACCATCTGACACACAACAAACCGATACGTACTACATCGTTGCTCACTTCCACTACGTGCTATTTGGTGGAGCAGTGTTCGGACTCTTCTCCGGTTTCTACTACTGGTGGCCAAAAATGTTTGGCAAGACCCTCAATGAAAAATTGGGTAAGGCCAACTTCTGGATGATGGTCATTGGAATGAACATGACATTCGGTCCAATGCACATCTTGGGTCTCCAAGGTCAGCCGCGCCGTATGTACCAATGGACCGAAGCACGAGCTGGTGAAGGATTCTTCAACCTCGCGTTCTGGAACCAAATTGCCTCAATAGGTTCAATCATCTTGGCCGTTGGTGTATTGCTCTTCATCATCAACGTTGTCAAAACAGCTCGCAGCAAGGAACTCGCTCCGCTTGACCCATGGGATTCGCGCACATTGGAGTGGATGACCAGTAGCCCACCGAAGGAACACAACTTCGATGTCATTCCTACCGTTCATCACCTCGATGAGTTCTTCCATCGCAAGTATCAGCAAGACCCGGTTACGCATGAATACAAGCAAATCGCAACCGCAGAAGAAATTCTTGCCGATCAAGAAGCGCATGCCGACAAGCACATTCATATGCCGTCACCGTCGTATTGGCCAATTGTTCTTGCAGCAACTTTGCCCATCATCACGACGGGTGTCATCTACTCAATACCAGTAGCCATCGTTGGCGGTATTTTCTTGGTGTTGGCAATGTTCGGTTGGGCCCTCGAGCCATCAACTGCACCTGAAACTGATTTCGACCCTCCCGCAGCGGGAGAAAGCACGAAGGAGTTGGCTCCACTTGTCTGACGTAGCAGTTCACGAAGCCGATCACGGCACACACGGACACACCACTACAACGGGTTTGTCCAACAACAAGGTAGCAATGTGGCTCTTCTTGGGCTCAGAGTGCTTGTTGTTTGGTGGCCTCATCAGCACATACATGTTGTACCGCGGTCGTGTGTCGGAAGGACCACGCCCCGGAAACGTATTCGATATTCCGTTCACATCGGTGAGCAGTTTCATTCTGCTCATGAGTTCGCTCACAATGGTGCTCGCTGTTTCTGCAGCGCAAAATCGTGACGACCGCGGAACCACCTTGTGGCTAACAGTCACCGCACTTCTTGGTGCAACCTTTGTTGGTGGCCAGGTCTATGAATTCACGGCGATGTACAACGAAGGCTTAGGTTTCACCACCAGCCTCTTTGGCTCAAGCTTTTATGCGCTCACCGGCTTTCACGGTGTACACGTCACCGTGGGCATCATCATGCTGATGTCTCTTGTGGGCATCATCAAGCGCAGCACGATTCCTGGCGACAAAGCAGAAGTTGTTGAACTCATTGGTTTGTATTGGCACTTTGTCGACGTGATCTGGATCATCATTTTCACGCTCGTTTATCTCATCCCGGCATAATTTGCACCCTCGAACGAAGGTTCCACTATGACAGCTGCAACAGAAACTCATTCAGAACACGATCACTCGCATGATGATCATGCTCAACACGGCATGAGCAATGCCGGCTATATTCGTATAGCTCTCATCTTGGCAGCTATGACCGCGCTAGAAGTTTCTACGTACTATGTCGATTTCGGTGCGCTCTTTATGCCGGTATTGATCATTTTGATGGTCGTGAAGTTTTTTATCGTTGTCTCGTACTTCATGCATTTGAAGTTCGATAACAAACTCTTTAGCTTCTGTTTTTATGCAGGGCTGTTCTTAGCGGTCATGGTGTACGTCATCGCCCTTGCAACGTTCAAGTTCTTTGCGGCATAACAAGTAGAGCCGAGGCGTCATGATTGCCGAAGCCGCCAACCCACTACTTGATCCGTGGCGCTTCCAGGCGCACCCGGAAATTTGGCTGCTTATCCTTTTTCTTATTGGTGCATATACGTATGCAGTGAAAGTCATTGGCCCCCAAGCCGGAGTGCCCAAAGATCAAACACTGTCTCGAAAAAATCTCATCGCATTCATTGGTGCTATTGGGCTCTTGTGGTTTTCCACCGATTGGCCAATGCACGACATCAGCGAAGAATATTTGTATTCGGTGCACATGTTCCAACACATGGTGCTCGCATATTTCGTACCACCCCTTGTTCTTCTTGCCATTCCTGAATGGCTCTTTCGTGCGGTCATCGGTGAGGGTAAGGCGTACCGATTTGTGAAGCGGCTGAGCACACCCATCGTTGCGGGTCTGCTTTTCAACGTGGTGGTCATGATCACCCATATTCCTGGCTTGGTGAACCGCAGCGCGGAAAGTAGCCCACTGCACTACGCCATGCACATTTTGGTCGTGTCGACAGCACTATGTATGTGGTCGCCTATTTGCAGCCCAGCCAAAGAGTTCCAAATTGGTTATGCCGGGAAAACCATCTATCTCTTCCTGATGTCGGTTGTGCCCACGGTGCCGGCAGCATGGCTCACCTTCGCCGAAGACTCGGTCTACAAGCACTATGACATTCCTATTCGGGTATGGGGCCTATCGACGGAAACCGACCAGCAATTAGCTGGCGCCGTCATGAAAACCGGGGGTTCCTTGTTCCTGTGGGCCATCGTGATTTTTATCTTCTTCAAACGCCTGGCAAAGGGCTTCTATAAAGACCAGTCGTATGTGCCTGAAGAAGAAGCCCCGCTTACTTTCAGCGAGGTCGAAAAAGCTTTCTCGCAAAGCACGCCACCACAAGAGTAAGTGCGATTTAAAGGCTTAATTCCACTTAAAGGTTTTTGCCGCCACCGCTGGTGCTGCAATTGCCCACACCAGAAGCACAATCCATGACGACGTGGTGTGTTGTCCGGCCGACATCAGCGCATCGCGCAATACATCGCTCAATGCCGCCGTCGGTAAGCAGCGGCTAATGGCGCTCAGTGCACCTGGCAATTTGTCGAGTGGGAAAACGATGCCACCAATGAGCAACAACACAAGGTACAAACCATTTGATGCTGCAAGGTTGACCTCTCCCCGTAAATTTCCTGCAAGGAAAAGGCCGATGCCTGCAAAGGCAAAAGTGCCAAGAACAACTGCACACAGAGCAAGGAGCCAATTGGCCTGTTCTGGTGACCAACCAAGAATGAAACCTAGCGAAATCAGCAAAATCATTTGTACGGCTTCAACTACGGCAATAGACAATGTTTTGGCAGCAATGAGACGCGATGTTCCCAGTGGTGTGGCAGCGAGGCGTTTGAGGACGAGATAGCTCCGTTCAAAACCGGTTGCAATACCGAGGCTCACCATTGAAGTACTCATCACTGCGAGAGCAAGGATTCCTGGTACTAAGAAATTAACGGGGTCTTCTTCATTAGTGGGGAGCACATCAACCACACTAAAAAAGCCAAGTAAAAGCAGGGGTATTCCTAAAGTGACGAGTAGTTGCTCGCCGTTGCGACGAACAACATTGAGTTCTGCTCGTAGCTGTGTAGTAAGCGTGCTCATTGTGTACCTCCAGTGAGGTGACGGAAAATATCTTCAAGGCGTTGGGCGCCAACAGACAAATTATTGAGCGGTAAGTTTTTGTCGTTGAGCCACGTGGAAACTCGTTGTACGAGTTCAGATGAAAACGCAGAATCGATATCTTCAAAACGTACGACAAAGTGTTCTTGATGAACGACAACTTGAAGCCCAATGTGTGTAGATAGTTCTTGCACATTCAAAGTGGGTGTTGAAGAAAAGCGCAGTTCATGTTGTGCTGAACGCATTGTGGCAAGGGGGGCATTAGCAACAATCTTTCCCTGATGAAAGAGAACCACACGTTGTGCTAGCCGCTCTGCTTCATCGAGTTCGTGTGTTGCAAGAACTACAGCCGTACCATTTGCGGCGAGGTCGTTAATGATGTGTCGAATAGCGTCGCGGCCATTGATATCGACGCCAGAAGTGGGTTCGTCAAGAAATGCAACACGCGGGCGAGCAGCAAGAGCAAGGGCCAGTAACATGCGTTGCTTTTCACCACCCGACAGGCGTCGCCATGTGGAAGATGCTTTTGATTCCAAGTCGACTGCAGTAAGCAGTGTGGCGGGGTCGACTCCACGGTTGTAGAGGGCGCAATATTGGGCGATGGTTTCATGTACGCGTGCGCTGGGGTAGACGCCACCTTCTTGGAGCATCACACCCACTTCGCTGTGTAATGAGGTGCGCTGCGTGAATGGGTTTTTCTGCAGTACCTGCACAGAGCCTGAGGTGGGAGCGCGGTAGCCCTCGCACGTTTCAATAGTGGAGGTTTTCCCAGCGCCATTGGGCCCGAGAATTGCCGTGACCTCACCAAACTCGGCCTGAAAAGAGACGTTGTCGACGGCCACAAAGTCGCCATAACGAATTGTGAGGTTTTCAACGACGACAGCACTCATATCTACAGCGTAGGCAATGCAGTCACCGCTAACCTTGCCCTTCTGTGATTGATGTTCGCCTTTTACGTAATGACCCTGCTGTGGTGCGTGCGGCCCTTGCCCGCCGCGGGAAGCCAGATCTACTGGAACAGCTTGAGCATGCCATTTCCCTCGATGCCCGACTACGCGACATCATGCTTGAGCGCGATGCCCTGCGCCAGCAAGTGAATGGTCTCTCGAAAGAGGTGGGGGCGCTGCGCAAGGCTGGCGATACCGCCGCTGCTGAAGAAGTAATGGCAAAAAGCCGTGCTTTGGGCGATACCGAAACTGGGTTAGCTGCTGAAACAGAGCAGGTGGAACTCGCGTTACGCGACGTGTTGTTACGCATTCCAAACCTGCCGCACCCCGATGCTCCCAATGGTGCAAGCGACCACGACAACCCCTTGGTTTCTGGGCCACATCATTTGCCTACGCAATTCGCAGATCATCAAAAAGTGCCGCACTGGGAAATAGGAGCAGCACTGGGCATTCTCGACAACGAGCGTGCTGTGAAAATCTCTGGGGCAATGTTCACCATGCAACGTGGTCTTGGTGCCACGTTGTCGCGTGCACTGTGTCAGTACGCACTCGATTCAAATGCCGATGAATTTGAAGAAGTGCGCCCACCAACGTTGGTTACTTCCGCAACACTCACTGCAACGGGTCAACTTCCCAAGTTTGCCGACGATGCATTTTTCATTGAGCGTGACGACCTGTGGTGCATTCCCACTGCTGAAGTTCCACTCACTTCGTTGTATGCCGGTGAAGTGTTGAACGAAACACAACTGCCTGCCAAGATGATGGCGTATTCACCGTGCTACCGCCGCGAAGCGGGTTCTGCGGGTCGCGATACGCGCGGCATGTTGCGTAGTCACGAGTTCGACAAAGTAGAAATACTTGCTGTTGCCACACCAGAGCAATCACCAGAACTGCTGCAAGAGATGGTGAAACGTGCAGAAAAGCTCATATCTGGGCTCGGTTTGCCGTACCGCATTATTGAAATATGCACGGGCGATATGGGCCAAAGCCATCACCGCAGTTTCGATATTGAAGTGTATGCACCAGGATGCGATGCATGGTTAGAAGTGAGCTCGGTGAGTTGGTTTGCCGACTACCAAGCACGACGTGCTGAGATTCGTTTTAAGCGTGGCACACAAAAAGGAACAGAAATTGCACACACCTTGAATGGCTCAGCGCTCGCAGTGCCGCGTGTATGGGCTGCCATTATGGAAAATAATCGCCAAGCCGATGGCTCGGTGCGTATTCCCGATGTGCTCTTGCCGTACATGCGTGGCGCAACTCACATCGTTCCAAAAAGCGAGTAGTGATGTCGTTACGTGATCGGCGTGTTCAATATGAAACCGCTGGGCTCGACCTTGCCGACCTTGCTGCTACTCCTATTCAGCAGTGGCATCGTTGGTATGACGATGCGGTGGAGGCAGGAGTTGCTGAGCCAAATGCAATGACCGTTTCCAGTAACGATGCTGAGGGTCAACCCGATGCACGTGTTGTTCTTGCGCGTGAAGTGAACGACGAAGGCTTTGTTTTTTACACCAACTATGAAAGCGCAAAGGGCATTCAACTTGCGGGTGCCCCATTTGCCAGCGCGGTTTTTGCTTGGCTCGACCTGCATCGACAAGTGCGTGTACGAGGAGAAATTGAAGTGGTGTCGAGCGAAGAGAGCGATGCCTATTTCGCTTCACGGCCACGCGAGTCACAAATTGGTGCGTGGGCGTCTGCTCAGTCGCAGGTCATTGCAGGTCGCGAAGAACTTGAAGCGGCCGTTGTCGAAATGACACAACGATTCATGGGTGGCGATGTGCCTCGCCCCCCACACTGGGGTGGGTTACGCATTGTTCCTTCCACAGTGGAGTTTTGGCAGGGTCGCCCGAGCC
>JAPKZV010000208.1 GCA_026393585.1 Actinomycetota bacterium | reverse complement strand
GATGCTTGAGCGAGCACTGCGGGAAGGCGGTTGACAACATTTGCAACGAGAACACCAATGTTGACTGTTTTGGTTTGGGTAGCTAATGCTCCAAGTAAAACGAATGGGTCAAGCATGGCATGTTGGGCGTCTTCTTGAAGGGAAGCAAAATGATCGAGTACCCAAAGAGTGTGGAATGGTCCGTCGTCAATTGCTTGAGCAAACTGCATGAGTTTGTCGTTGCTCACCAAAGACTGATTTGCGTGGAGATCAAATATCACGGTTCCATTCTGCCGTAGGCAAAGCGCTTAAACTCGCCTTATGTGTGGGCGCTTAGTGATCACAAGTTCAGCGCTAGAGATAGCTGAACACTTTGATTTCGCTAGTGAAGAACAGATAGCGGTGGCAAATACGCCAAACTTCAACGTTGCTCCTACGCATCAATTGCTCTCGTTATATGAAAGTGATGGCAAGCGCGTTCTTGAGCCTTTCCATTGGGGAATGCAACCTTTGTGGAACGCGCAGCAGGATGGTCGTGCACCGGTTATCAATGCACGTGCTGAAACCATAACCGAGAAACCCATGTTCCGTGACCGAATAGTGGGTGGACGGTGCGTTGTAGCGGTGAATGGTTATTACGAGTGGCTCACCACGCATGCTGCGCAGCAAAAGATCCCGTATTTCATCTCTGCGCAAAACATGGAAATCATTAATATGTGTGCGCTGTGGCATACGCGTGTCATTGGCGAAAATTCGATCAAAGAGGTCGCCATCATTACGGTGGCTGCCAATGTGCAGCTCTCGGCAGTGCATCATCGTATGCCAGCAATAGTTGACCCCTTCAATGTCGATACCTGGCTGAAAGGGTCAGTCTCCGACTCGGTTCAGTTACTGCAATCGTGGGGTGGAGAGCCGCTGCAGATGCATGAGGTGTCGACCAGGGTAAACGCGGTGCGAAACAATTCTCCCGAGAATATTGCTCAAATATCTACTCAGGTTCTTCCTACGCTGTTTGACTAGAGCAATTCAGCGATACTCTTGGCAAACCCTGCTAGTTCGGAATGATCGACGGTTGCAGCCGCATTGCTGAAAGAAACATCGTGCATCGATGCAGCAGGAATGACGTGTAGGTGGCTATGGGGTACTTCAAAGCCAGCAATGATGAGCGCAACTCTTTCGCAAGGAAAGATTTTCTTTTGTGCTTCGGCGATGCGGTGAGCAGTGGTGAATAGTTTTTGCCGAGTGGTTTCGTCAACATCGGACCACTGATCGACTTCTTGCGTGGGAATGACTAAGACGTGTCCATTTGCGATGGGGTTAATAGTCATAATGGCAAATACATTTTCATCTTCATATACGAAATGCCCAGGTATTTTTCTCTGGAGGATGAGGCTAAACACGGAACTCATCCCGAGTAGCCCCCGGTGACGCTGAAAACCTCGCCTGTGCAATACGAAGCCTTGGTTGATGCGATGAAAGAAACCATCTCGGCAATTTCATCGTCGGTGCCCAGGCGCCCGACGCCAATTTGCGAGACGATAGCAACCTTCATGAGGTCGTTCATGGGCGCTAACAGTGGCGTATCGATATAGCCCGGACAAACAGCATTGACGCGAACGCCTAATGGCGCGAGTTCTTGTGACTGCGATTTCGTTAAGGCAATGATGGCTGCCTTAGCGGTGGAGTAGTGGGGAGCCATTGCGGTTGGGCGCAGGCCAAGGACGGAAGAAATGTTGATGATGCTCCCTGATCGTTGTGGCGTCATATGATGCGCAGCGGCACGACTGCCATAGAAAGTTCCATAGAGATGAACCTTCAGCATGTGGTCCCAGTCTTCATCAGACATGTCGGTGATGACATTGAGGGGAGTCGTGGCTGCCACATTGTTTTCCAAGCGCAACATTTGGTTGGCTACTGCTGTTGCAAATCGTTGTTCGTTGGGAGCCGGCGCGATACCTGCGTTGTTGATGAAAACATCAATTTTCCCAAAATGTGACACGGCCAGGTCGGCGAGAGCATCGACTTCGTGTGATTTGGTGACGTCACATTTGAGGCTGGTTCCTCCGAGCGAAGTAGCCAATTTGTGCGCAGCCTCCTCGGCGATGTCTCCGATAACGATGTGAGCACCACGCTGTGCAAACAACTCGGCGAAACGCGCCCCAAGACCCGATGCTGCGCCAGTGATTACAACAACTTGGCCTTCATGGTCGGTGTTGGTGGTTTTCTCATTTGCCGTCATCTCGCAACAATAGCGGTCTAGTGTCGGGGGTATGTCAGAGCTCTTCAATCGGAAAAGTGTGTTGACCGTTCCCAACTTCATCTCATTGGTGCGCTTGTTATGTCTCCCCATCTTCCTTTGGGCCCTCTTTGAGCAAGATTCTCGACTCGCAGCTGCCCTCATTCTTGGGGCGCTCGGGGCGACTGACTGGATAGACGGTTACGTTGCCCGCCGCTTCAATCAGGTGTCTCCTCTTGGGGCCATATTGGACCCAACGGTCGACCGGCTGTTGTTCATTGTGGGGCTCGTGGCCCTCGGTATTGACGGTGCCGTACCCTGGGTGATTGCCGGGCTCATTTTGTTTCGGGAGGCGGGAATCGGTCTTTTAATGGTGGTGGCCACTGCCTTTGGAATGGAGCGCTTCTCCGTGACCTACCTCGGCAAGTGGGCAACTTTCATCTTGATGTTTGCCGTGCCAGCCCTCACGCTCGCCCACAGCGGTATTGCCATAGAAGATTTGTTCCTCGTTGTCGGATGGTTGCTTGTCGTTCCAGGACTCTTTTTGAGTTATCTCACTGCCTGGCGGTATCTGCCAGCCATAGTGGAGCATCTCCGCGCCGGTAGAGCGAGGAGAAGTACGATATGACCATGAACATTCCTGAAGACCTCCGCTATAGCGCCGACCATGAATGGGCCAAGTTGAGTGGAAATTGCATCCGCATTGGAATCACCGACTACGCCCAAGATGCTTTGGGAGACGTTGTGTTCGTTCAGATCCCAACGGTTGGAGCAGTTGTTGCGCTGGGTCAAAGTTTTTCTGAAGTAGAGAGCACGAAGTCGGTTTCCGATATTTATGCGCCGCTATCGGGGAAGGTTTCTCAGGTCAACGAGGCACTTGCTCAGAATCCTGAACTGTTGAACTCCGATCCGTACGGCGACGGATGGATTTGTGAAATTGAATTGTCTGATCCTGCTCAATTTGAACAGCTGTTAACAAGCTCTGCCTACCAAAACCTCATCGGCGGTTAGTAATGGCCTATGTGTACTGCAACCGGTGTTCACACCGCAATCCGCCTAAAGCGGCTTTTTGTTCGGTGTGTGGTGCAGTGCTCGACAGTACTTCCGATCGCACAATCACTCTGACGCGTGTTGATGCTCTTCAAGAGTCATCTTCTCCTTATGACGACATTGTGTTTCGTACAGCAGAGGTTCCTGTGGGCGGAGCCGTACTGGTGTCTCGTACCGGTGAACAATATGGAGACCGCTTTGCGCTTGTCGCTGGTTCCACCAATATTGGACGCCATCCGCAGTCCGATATCCCGCTTGATGACATTACGGTCTCTCGTCGCCATGCCCAGGTTATTTTCCATGAAGGTTTGTACAAGGTTCGTGATGTGGGTTCGCTCAATGGCACTTATGTCAACCAGCAACGTGTAGACGAAGTGGTTCTGTCGCATGGAGACGAACTGCAAATTGGTAAATTCCGCCTCGTGTTTTTTGATAGGACTGTCGATAATGCCTGAGCGAAACTATAAAAGTATTGGCGAAGTTCTTGGGTTGCTCCTCGAAGAGTTTCCTAACGTCACCATTTCGAAAATTCGTTTTCTCGAGAGTCAAGGTCTCATTGAGCCAGAACGAACTGCTTCGGGATACCGGAAGTTCTCTGACTCTGAAGTAGATCGTTTGAAATATATTTTGCGCGAGCAAGAAACTAACTACCTACCGTTGCGAGTCATACGAGATCGGCTCGACGAGTCGGGTGCGGTTCCGCGTGACCCGACTAACCCAGTGAGCCAGCTTCCTCGTTCGCTGCGTGAATCAAGCGTCACCGACGTCAGTCAAGAAGTTCCTCGCGTACGAGTGCTCACGGCAGTTGACAATGGGGTTCATGTCTCTGCACCAACGAGCGATATCGATGAGACAGGCGATTTCGTCATCGTCGACCCCGAAGTAGTTGCACAAAGTGAAAGAGCTCACCCCACCTCGCGTCGACCTGCTTTGCGAGTTGCGGAACCAGCGGCTGTCGCTTCAACACGCGATGCAATTGGTCCTGTTTCTCGCGAGTCACTCATGGAGTTGTCTGGATTATTAGCGAGCGATATCGATGCTTTAGAGCAGTTTGGACTTTTAGTTTCAAAGCCGGTAGGTGGCGAGAGTTTTTATGAAGGTACGGCTAGGGACGTTGCAGTTATCGCGAAGGCGTTTTTAGATCTCGGCATTGAAATTAGACATTTGAAATCTTGGCGTCTCGCAGCTGAAAAAGAAGCAACGCTGTTTGAGCAGCGCCTCATGCCTCTTCTGCGTCAGCGGAATCCGGCCGCTCGCGAGCAATCGCTCGAGATCCTTGACGCGCTTGTAGCGAATGCTGGAAATCTTCGCCAAGTGTTGGTGCGTCAAGCAATACAGCAATTTATAGATCCGCGTTAGGCATACCCACCTAGGCTCGGTTAATCTCATTTTATGCAAGAACTTGATGTTGTGGGTGTGCGCATAGAAATGCCTACTAATGCACCAGTGCTTGTACTGCGTGAGCAAGTTGATCCTCATCGAGTGATGACCTTGTATATCGGCGGGCCAGAAGCCTCAGCAATCCACGCAGCGTTGGAAGGCATTGAGCCTCCGCGGCCTTTAACCCACGATCTCTGTATCGCCATCATTGAAAACTTTCGGAGCGATATTGAAAAAGTCGTCATTACAGAAGTGAAGAACGAAACCTATTACGCCGAAATTCATTTTGTGTCTCGTAGGGAAGTGGAGCCCGTTTCAGCCCGTCCCTCTGATGCCGTTGCCTTGGCTTTGCGAGTCAATTGCCCGATCTTCGTCTCTGATGACCTGTTGGAGCTTGTAGGGAAGATTGTTGGCCAAGATGTGGCTGTAGAGCAAGATAACGAAAACGAAATCATTGATGAATTCAAGGATTTCATTGAAAATGTGAGCCCCGAAGACTTCTTCGACTAGTTGTTGTTGCATGGGGTGCGAGATCGTAGGCTAGATCCCTATGGCAGGCTTCAGCGGTACTAAGGCAGCTCACATCGTGGGCATCTCATACCGCCAGCTCGACTACTGGGCTCGAACCAATCTGGTCATTCCTTCTCTCACTGCAGCAACCGGAAGTGGAACACGTCGTGAATATTCGTACGGCGATCTTCTTGAACTCAAGGTCATTAAGAATCTGCTAGACGCCGGTATCAAGTTGGAATCTGTTCGCGAAGTTTTCCGTTACATGCGAAACAATTTGAATACCGATGTTGCCTCGGCGCATGTGGTCATCAGCGGATCATCGGTTGTTTTTTGTGACGGCGAGAATCTCATCGATGTTTTGCGTAATGGGCAAGGTGTGCTCAACGTTCTTCCATTGTCTGGTGTGAAAGATTCCATCGACGCAGAAATTAAGTCGATGGGCTGGCAAGTGATTGATGATGTTGCAAGCCCAGCCCCTGCTCGCGTAGTTGGACTCTAGAAGCCTTCAATACATGCGCACCACTGCACTGCATGCTGCGCATCGCAGCCTCGGAGCAAAATTGGTTGAGTTTGGGGGATGGGAAATGCCCATTTCGTACCCAACTGGAACCATCGCAGAACATCTCGCATGTCGCAACTCGGCCGTCGTGTTTGATGTTTCACACCTGGGTACTGTTCGTGTTGAAGGGCCGCAAGCATTTTCGGCTTTGCAAGAAGCGTTATCAAACGATCTGCGAAAAATTGCACCTGGTAAAACTCAATACACGCATCTATTAGATCCCGATACCGCCGACGTTCTTGACGACATCATTGTATGGTGGGTTGCAGAGAATGTATTCGATGTCATGCCCAACGCTTCAAACACACAACGTGTGGTGCAATACCTAGATGGTGTCGATACCACGCAGACTCGTTGTGTTATTGCTGTGCAGGGTCCTCACGCTCGTCAAACAATGAGCAAGATCTCACAAGTGGCGAGTGAAGTAGCGCGTAATCATGTGCAGACCATTGAGATTCTGGGAAGCATCTGTGTTGTTGCAGGAACTGGCTATACCGGAGAAGATGGACTTGAAATTGCTGTGCCAGTCTCTGGATCTGCAGAACTTTGGCAAGTGCTCATCGAGAGCGGAGCTCTTCCTGCAGGCCTCGGAGCACGCGACACTCTTCGGTTAGAAGCCGGGCTCCCATTGCATGGACATGAACTAGGTGGGGGAATCACTTCATTGCAAGCCAATCTCGGATGGGTCCTCGGATTGAACAAAGACAATTTTCAAGGAAAAGAAGCTGTCTTGCGCGAAAAAGCAGCGGGGGTAACGAAGAAGCTCGTCGGACTTTCTACCGAAGGTCGCCGTCCACCGCGGGAGGGCAGTTCCGTTGTGAAAAATGGAGCGGTCGTTGGTTCGGTCACGAGCGGCAACTTCTCGCCGATGCTTGAACATGGCATTGCGCTTGGCTTCGTGGAGCCTTCAATAGAGTTGGGCGACGAAGTGATCATTGATGTTCGCGGAACAGAGCTACCAGGACAAGTGGTGCCGTATCCGTTCTACAAAAAAGCTCGTTAACTGTTCGGACGAAACTGTTGCGCGGCTTGAGCAAGAAACGGCAGAACAGTGCGGAGGGGTTCTTCTATTTCGTCGAGTAACGAGTTGATACGAACCGCGGCGCTGTTGATGTTTTGCATAGCCTCTGCAGCACCTTCCATGGTGGTCACGAGAAGATGAAGCACTTGTTGTGCGGAACCAAGTAGCGCCGCAAGATCTTCGTTTTCCATTCATCGGCCTTTCGTTAAGACGACTGATAGTGAGCGTCAGCGTATTGTTCCAACGGAGCACAACTGCAGACCAGGTTGCGGTCTCCCGATGCAGCGTCAATGCGCGAAACGGGGGGATAATAACTTCGGGCGAGGCCAGTGACGCTGGGGTACAAAGCGGTGCTACGACTGTATTTCCGCGTCCATTCTCCTGCGACGTCAACCACGGTGTGGGGCGCGAATCGCAAGGGTGATTCGTCAATTCCGATGAGGCCATTTTCAACGTCTGTAATTTCCTGTCTGATGAGCAACATGGCATCACAGAATCGATCGATCTCTTTGAGAGATTCACTCTCGGTTGGTTCCACCATGAGAGTTCCGGCAACGGGAAAACTGATGGTAGGCGCATGAAAACCTAAGTCCATGAGTCGCTTGGCAACGTCATCGACGGTGACGCCAGTCGACTTCGTGAGTGGTCGGAGATCAAGAATGCACTCATGGGCAACGCGATTGTTTGCACCCGTATAGAGAACGGGAAATGCATTACTCAATTTCACAGCGATGTAATTGGCATGCAAAATGGCTCGTTGTGTCGCATTGCGCAATTGGTGCGGGCCCATGGTGCTGATGTACATCCACGGGATGGGCAAGATGCCTGCTGAACCGAATGGTGCGCCTGAAACAGGACCAACCGGAGAATCCTCTGGTGTGTTTGGAGAGTTGTATTGGTGAACGGCTGGTAAGAACGCTGCAAGATGGGATTTCACGGCAACTGGCCCAACTCCTGGGCCTCCACCGCCATGAGGAATACAGAAGGTCTTGTGCAAATTGAGGTGGCTCACGTCGGCGCCGAACCTTCCTGGTTGTGCCAACCCAACAAGCGCATTGAGGTTCGCTCCATCAACATAGACCTGGCCACCGTGTTGATGAATGAGACCACAGATATCGGTGACGGCAGTTTCAAAAACGCCGTGTGTGGATGGGTAGGTAATCATGAGTGCTGCGAGTTCTGTGGAGTGTTGCACGCATAGCTCTTCAAGGTGGGCTACGTCTACGTTGCCATCTTCGTCGCATCTCACAACGTGAACCTTCATTCCTGCCATCACTGCGCTTGCGGCGTTGGTGCCGTGGGCGCTTGATGGAATGAGGCAAACATTTCTATGTGTTTCATTGCGTGAACGGTGATAGGCACGTATGGCTAACAATCCGGCAAATTCTCCTTGGCTGCCAGCATTGGGTTGCAAACTGATTGCGTCGTATCCGGTAATTCTGCAGAGCCACTGCTCAAGTTGGTTAATGAGTTCTCGCGATCCCAACTGAGTGTTAGTGGGGGAGAACGGATGAATGTTGGCAAATTGCGGCCACGTGATGGGCTCCATCTGAGAGGTGGCGTTCAATTTCATTGTGCATGAGCCAAGTGGAATCATGGTGCGATCGAGCGCCAGATCTTTGTCGGCTAGGTGACGCAGGTAGCGCAGCATTTCGTGCTCGGTGCGGTAGTCGGTGAATGCACGGTGATTGAGAAACGCATCTTGACGAACTTGCGAAAAACAAGACTCCACCTCGGTTGCCCACAAGTTTTGGATTTCACCAGCGCATCCAAAGAACCCCGCGATGGTGTTGAGGTCTTCAATGGTCATTGTTTCGTCAATAGAGACACCCACTTCGGTAGATGATGTGTGGCGCAAATACCACTCATCTTTTGCGACAGTGGAAACGAGTGCAGCGGCGTCTCCGCTGCGGGGAATAACACTCAATGTGTCGAACCACGTGTCGTTGGTAACTGTGTGTCCGGCGCTGAGAAGAGCAGTTCTGAGAACAGACGTATATGAGTGCACTCGTAATGCAATGCTTTGCAAACCTTCACGGCCGTGCCAGGAACCATAGAAACCTGCAATATTTGCTAGTAACACCTGGGCCGTGCAGATATTTGATGTGGCTTTTTCTCGTCGAATGTGCTGTTCACGAGTTTGTAGAGCGAGACGTAATGCGGGTCGACCTTCTGTGTCGGTGCTGACACCAACGAGGCGACCAGGAAGTGAGCGAGAGTATTCAGATTTCGTTGCGATGAAAGCTGCATGAGGTCCTCCCATTCCTAGTGGTACTCCAAAGCGTTGCGAGGTGCCGATGGCAACGTCAATACCGAGTTGTCCAACTGGTGTTGCAATGCAGGAATAGAGGAGATCAACTGCCGCAATGCTCACTGCATTTCGTGCAGCCATGTTGGCGGAAAACTTTTTGACTTCGTCGTCGCGAAGAACGTGTCCACTCACGCCAGGAACAGAAATGAGACCACCGAAATACTCTTGCGACTCTGAGAGCCCAAGATCTCCTACGACAAGAATAATTCCAATAGGTTCGGCTCGTGTTTGGAGCACGGCCAATGTTTGCGGCAGTACATCTTCGTGGACATAGAAATGATTTGATTCAGAAGTTGAAATTCGGTGTGCCATCGCCATGGCTTCAGCGGCTGCCGTTGATTCATCAAGAAGCGAAGCATTTGCGATGTCGTAGCCACAGATTTCAGTAATCATTGTTTGATAGTTCAGTAGTGCTTCCAGTCGACCTTGTGATATCTCGGGTTGATATGGGGTGTACGCCGTGTACCAAGCAGGATTCTCCAAAACATTGCGCTTGATGACTGGTGGGGTAATGGTTCCGAAATAGCCCATTCCTATGGCACTTCTTCCCACCACATTTTTGTTTGCCATCTCTAACAATGCTTCTGTGGCATCGCGCTCTGAGAGTGCCTCAGGTAATTCGAGGGGAGTGTGGAGGGCAATTTTGCTCGGAACAATCTCGCTGCACAGTTCGCTGAGGCTGTTGCTACCCACTGCGTCGAGCATCGTTTGTAGGTCTGCGTCGCTATGCGACATATGACGCTGAGCAAAAACATCTTGCGAAAAATGCGATGGTGACAACTTCATCTTGGGCTCCAGTTTCAACAGCGTGCTGTTCTTTGAGGGTCGTTAAAAACGGTGAACAGCCCCCGCTGTCTGGGAACCTGAGAGCTTCGCGAGTAAATCGCTTTCCCCGTCGGTGATGTGCAAGCACATTCTTTCCAGCGTGTGAGTTTCTCGCCGGTCCTTTGGCCTGAGAGGTTCCGGGGCGGTTGCTCCTTCGGCGACCCTTACCTGACTTCTATTGCCACCAGATAAGGGTTCTCTCCCAGCGAGAGTGTGATTTAGTTGTGAACATAATCTAGTTGATGCGCTCGGATCTTTCATGCTCGTAAGCGGCAATTGCGTTCAATTGTGCCCCAAGAGTTGCATCAACCCATCGAGAGCCTGCATTCACAATCTTGTCGTAGCTCTGTTGCGGGGCACGTAACTGATCTTGGAAATACGGCATCACACTTTTGGCAAAGAGTTCATAGCTGCGCTTGGTGGCACCCCAGTCGGCGAGGTCGGCACCGAGGAAGAGGTAAGTACCGAATCCGCCAGTTTTCTCCTCAAGGCGTGCAAGTTGCGCGATGGCCATTTCTGGTGTGCCAATAACCATTCGTCCGGTCTCGTTTGCAAAATCGACAAAGTCGTCGAAGTCACTAGGTGGAGGTGGGTCGTTGGGGTCACCCATCGGAATGATGTGAGACAGATACTCAAATACCCATTGCAGGCCGTACTTGCAGTTTTCGCGCGCTTGCTTTTCGGTTTCTGCAATATGCATGGGGCCCATGAGACGCCACTGGTCGCGCGACACATTGTGCCCATGACGAGATGCTTCGTCTTGCCAAACGGAATAGTTGTAGTCGAGGACTTGGAATGCAGCTGGTTCGGTAGCCGCAATCGAAATAAGACCAGTTCCGTACCGTCCGGCAAGTTTGGAACCAGAAGGAGAAAGAGACGAAGCAACTGCTACGGGGAATTTTGAGTAGGTCTTCATTTGCAGCAAAGCTTCTTCACACGTAAACAAGTCG
>JAPKZV010000205.1 GCA_026393585.1 Actinomycetota bacterium | reverse complement strand
AGACCCATGCTGGCTGCAAGACCTGTTCGCGCAGTAGTGAGGGCAATGCGGCCTCGTTGAGCGCGCCACTTCATCTCACTGGATTCAGCCTGAACAATGGTGCTTTCAGGTACTAACTCAATTGCTCGCACCGGATCAACCTCGGCAAGTATTTCTAAAATATCGACCGAACAAGCAAGATCCCACAAGTGGTCACCGATGCGCCGGCACTCGTTGCGCGCCATCAATAAATCGTTAATAGCTCCAGTGAGATCGCCAGCTGCATGTTTGGCAAGTGCGCAATAGCGACGTACCGGCCCTCTGATGGTGTTGCCAATGTACGTGACATGATGTCGTGAATATGGCTCTAAGAGGGCAGCGCTTTGAGCTGCAATGTCGAATCGCTTGAGCAGGTGTGCTGCCTCGGTCAACATCGTGACTGTGGGTAGCCACCCTGCTTCTTGTTCAGGGTCTTTGAACACATCCAATGTGTCTGCAATGAGTTGCTCAGATGTAGCCACATTCCCCAGCGAGGCATTTGCAAGTGCGGCGAGTGCGCGTGCGTAGTGATTGACGAGGAGTGCAGTTTCACCTTCAAACATTGCTGAAAGTTCCGGAGGGATGATCGACTCAAGGAGTATCAAGGTCTGCTGCTCCAAGGTGATCACAAGCCGCCCTATTGTTGAATTTCAAGGTCAGCGCGAATGAAGTCGCCACTCTCCATCAAGTCGAGAATATGACAAAAGTGTGCGGCCTCGTGGAAGATTCCACCAGATCGTGACAGGTCGACTGCATTCTCTGTGGCAGTGAGGCGTTGAGAAAGAAAAGCCGGTGAACGGTGCGACTCACGCCACGCCAGCAACGACTGTATGCGCGTGTCGTTCTCGATCTCTGCACCCAAGTTTGTGAAAGCTTCGTTGCGTGCATCGGTTGCGAGTTGGCGAGCAAGTGTCGCATTGACGTTCCAGTTCCAAGCAACTGAATCGGTGGAGTCTGATCGATCATTTTCAGAAACTTTGGATCCGAATGAAGTGATGAGCTCGGAACCGGAAGTAACTGAAACGTGCTCCTCAGTGGGCACAAGCAACACGGCTTGGGAGTAAGCACTCAGAAGCTTGATGCGCATGTTGGGAGACAGTTCGTCTCGCTTGACTCTTTCAAAAGCGGAAATAATTGGTGCGCGATCTGGAGTGAAGTCGCTGCGGGCAGCCCATTGCATTACAGCTTCTGCTTCTAATTCCGCATCATTCAAAGTGCGGGCAAGTGTGCTGGCGAGTTCTGCATTCTTTCTTCCTTCAACACGGCGACCAAGCGCAATTTGTGACTTCGCCAAATGAATGAGAAGTTGAATGCGCTCAAGTGTGGCGTGCTCCGTGTTCTCTAAGAGCCAAACGCACGATTCTGTGATGCTCGCATGGTCGCCAATTGATTGCGATATCTGAAGGGCACTTTGGGCTAATGATTGCGCAATATCTAGATCAACAGATTTTTCAGATTGAGATAAGTGGGCCATAGCAGCCTGAAATCGATTCTCGCGAGCCAAAGTAACAGCAGCGGCACCGTGGTAAGCGCTGCGTTGCACATATGACATGCGCGAAATGAGCCGCTGCGTAAACAATGCATGCGAGAAGATGTATTGCTCATTTTTTTGCGTCAATAAGCCAATGCGTTCAGCACGTATTAACGCATCAGTAATAACACTTTCTTCAATACCAAGAAATGTGAGAGAGAGTAACAAGATTCTCTTATCGCCATTTAGCCCCAGTAGTGCTGCCATTGAAATAATGTCTTCGTCGTCTTTGAGAAGATTGATTCTTTGATCGAGAATGCTCTCTAACTCGCGAGGAATTCTGATTTGAGTCAGTGAATGAATGTTTGATTCAAGACGTGCGATTTCAAGAAGAAAAAACGGGTTTCCATTGGTGAGACCTTGTAGTGAGCTTTCTAGATCTAGGGGAAGCTTGGCTTTCGTTGCTTGGGAAACCAATTGGGAAGTTTCTGGTCTTGATAATCCGGTTAATTGAACATGCTCCATGAGGTGCGACAAGGTTCGTATCTGAGTAATTGCTCCGGAGTCTTCGAAATCATCAAGTAGGCGAGTGGTTGCAAGGAATCCAACCCCGAGCCCAGTTCCGTAGTCAAAGAGATGGAGCATTGCAACTGAGCTGAGATAGTCGCACCATTGCAAATCGTCAATCAGGATGATGCTTGGGCGCTCAGCAATGAGGTCTAGTGCTTGTCGTCCGTATCTAAAACGATCTGTATCGGATTGAAACGAAGCAGGCTGAGGAATATCAAACAATGCTCCAAGACGAGAAAAGAGCGCAAAGGGTTCATTGACATCACTCTCAGAACACCGTAACGAAATTGTTCTGACCGAACGTGATCTTGCGCGAGTAACTGCTTCACGTAACAGATGAGATTTTCCGATCCCTGGTTCACCTGAGAACAGCAATGACCCACCATCGCGGCTCGTCACCTTGGCCAGCAGAGAATCGATAGCAAGTAACTGCTGCTCTCTGCCGACGGTCGATGTAGGGGTTACTTCAAAAGGCATCGTCAATATTGTACGTCTTATTTACAGTTGACCTGCCGACAAAACGGAGTGGTCAAAGATGGAAGTGCAGTGGTCATTTCTTGTTTTCGCTCCACAAGACAATGCAGATTTTGAGCAAAGTGAGCGATGAAAATTTTCAAGCAACCCATTGTGCCTGCAACTCTCAGTATGGTTCTTGCTCCGTTGCTGTTAATTGTCCAGGGCACGTGTGCTTTTCTGGGGTCCATGATTATTGCGGAAGACAATAATCCTTCATGGAGCAAAGTCATTGCATGGGCGGTGATGTTTATCGTTGCGTTTTTCGCTATTGCATTGCCTACGTTTGCGCTCATTCGTGCAGTTCGTGATCGCAAACTCAATGGTGCTGGGAACAAGTTGAAGACAGTTCTGTCAATCATGTTCGCAAGTGTTGCTTTCGCAATCATGGTGGCAGCCCAAGTGTGGACACTCCCCGCACTGATTCCGTAGGATCTAAGTAGCAGGGCGCGAAGCGAGTAACGCTGATATTGGATTGTGTTGCAACAACGTTGATGTGGACGCCGCTTTAGTGCAGTAACTGCGTCTACATCACACTGTGAAACGGAATATGCGTCGACGTTGCACGATGACGAGTCCAATCACCATCAAGATGATGGCATTCAAGATGAGGTCAGACACGGGTGCGCCTGTTTGTGGCATCTCTGACTCATCTTTAATGATGACAGTGAGTTTTGCATCAACGAGGTGACCCTGAGAGTCTCGAACTTGGTATCTGAGAGTTGTGGTGCCGAGGAAACCTGGGCGAGCAGTGAACTTTGATTTCCCGTTGATGACGCTCCACGTGCCATCTGGAGTTGTCGTTGATGTAGACCATTTGCCTGATGCGGCATCCCAAATGCGCAGGCTGGAGAGTTTGAAAACAGCACCCGTTGCCGGAGTGCCAAGTTTTGTTGGCGTGAACCAGCCCGTTCCACTGGGCTTGATGCGAATGAGGTGATCGACAACTTTTGCCTGTCCGCTTTCGGGGAAAGCAAGGGGGTTGGTGGCAGGGGTGACGATGGGGGCCGAAGTTGTCGGAGGCGTTGACGGCGCAGGAGCCGTAGTTGTTGTTATAGCTACTGAAGTTGTGGTCGCTTGAGATGCCACTGGTGTAGTGGTGGTTGTTGTTGGCGCGATGGTGGTCGTAGTTGTTGTTGGCGCGATGGTGGTCGTAGTTGTTGTTGGCGCGATGGTGGTCGTAGTTGTTGTTGGCGCGATGGTGGTCGTAG
>JAPKZV010000053.1 GCA_026393585.1 Actinomycetota bacterium | reverse complement strand
CGGTATCGCCAGTGGTAACGATGCAATTGCAATGATGCAAGCAGGTGCACACGCGGTGCAAGTAGGCACAGCATCATTCGCACGGCCCGATGCGGCAATGAAAGTTTTGAATGAAATGCATGCATGGGTACGAAAACAGGGAGTGTCTCGGTGGTCAGAAATCACCAATGCGGCGCATCGCTCGTGATGATGTGTGCCTATTTCCCTATTCGGGCTACTGATTTCGGTAGTGTTAAGTCATGAAAGGCACAAGTTTCTCTACTCTCCAAGAGGTAGAGGTTGCTGTTGCTGAAGTTTTGCAAGCAAGAGAAGAGTTTGTTCGTGCTGTTGCCCGTGGCGAAATGAGCGCCGCATTAGTTAGCGAATTCATTCTCAATCAACCACATCTGCAAGCGCTCTACGTGGTGAAAGTCGCCGAGTCTGTTCCTGGAATGGGAAAGGTGTCTGCTCGACGCACGCTCGATGAACTGGGTATCAACTATCTCAGTCCTTGTCTTTCCATCACTGGTGAGCAATGGAAAACACTATTTACAGGTACGCAACAATGAGCGCGTCACGCGATCCCATCATTTTGGTGCTGTCGGGGCCAGGTGGCGTCGGCAAGGGAACCATTGTTCAGGCTCTGGTGAAGCGCGATCCACAACTGTGGCTCAGTCGGTCATGGACCACGCGCGATCGTCGGGAAAATGAAGATCCCAACGCCTATGTGTTTGTCTCGCGCGAAGATTTCCAAGACCGCATTGCGGCCAACGGATTTTTAGAGTGGACCTCGTTTTTGGGCAACTATTACGGCACCCCGTCTCCTGAGCCAGTGGCAGGAAACGACATTGTTTTGGAAATCGAGGTCGATGGAGCTCAACAGGTGAAAACCAGCCACCCCGATGCGGTCCTTGTATTCGTCTTGCCCCCATCTCGCCTCGAGCAGCAGCGTCGTTTACGGGGTCGGGGAGACCCTGAACAAAAGGTCGAAGAGCGCCTGCGTAAGGCCGAAGAAGAAGAACCTGTGGGCATCGCCATTGCCGACCATGTGGTGGTCAACGACGATCTCGAGCTGACTTTGCAGGAACTTTTACGAGTTTTGCACCACGAACGTAACCGGCGCACTACTCGGTAAGATAGACCCACTTCGTCGACCCTGTTTTTCTCACTAGACATCTTGGAGGCCCCCGTGGCACGCGCAAATGACTCAATGATCAATCCGAAAATTGAAGAACTCCTCAATCGGGTCGACTCCAAATTCAGCCTCGTTACTTTAGGTGCACGTCGTGCGCGCCAAATCAACTCTTACTTCAATCAGTTAGGTGACGGCTTGGGCAACTCCATCCCACCTCAGGTGAGCTCGGTGGCACGTAAGCCCATCAGCATTGCCTTTGAAGAAATCGCTGCCGACAAAATCATCAAAACAGAAATGCCTGACGACGTGTACTACGACGCAGTCGACGGCAACGTGTACCTCACCGATTGGGCAGCAGCTGCACAAGAGCAAGCCGCTATCGACGCTGAGATCGCTGCTGAAGCCGCAGAGAACAGCACATCAGACAACGCCGAGTAAATTGCCGCCGGCACTGTCAGAAGAACCTCTTTCAACTGTTGTGTCATGACTGAGTCCTCAATTTTCTCAGACAAATTTATTGTCGTTGGTGTTTGTGGTGGGATCGCCGCATACAAGTCAGTAGAGCTCATTCGCTACCTCGTCGATGCCGGGGCTCATGTTGCGACCATCATGACCCCCGATGCAGAGCACTTCATTGGGAAAACAACACTGTCGGCATTGTCCTCTGAGCCAGTGCACACCTCTTTGTGGGAAGACCAGAGCATCATTCCCCATACGCGACTTGGTCAAAAAGCAGACCTCATCGTTGTTGCCCCCGCTACGGCGCGCCTCATCGGGTCATATGTCGCTGGTATTTCCTCAGATCTTCTCACGACAACCCTCATTGCTACCCGAGCCCCAGTGGTGGTGTGTCCGGCAATGCACACCGAGATGTGGGAACACGATGCAGTGCAACACAATATTTCTCTTTTGCGCAGTCGCGGAGTTTTCATTACACCTCCTGAAGAAGGTCGTCTTGCTGGCGGCGATGTGGGTAAGGGCCGACTTGCAGCTACGGAAAATATTGTTGAAGTAATGGCACAAGCGCTGCAACCTCTTTCCGGTAACGGCTCGTTGTCAGGAAAGCACGTGTTGGTCACAGCGGGGGGAACTCGCGAACCCATCGATGCGGTGCGCGTTCTCGCCAATCGTTCAAGCGGCAAACAGGGTCATGCCATTGCGCTAGCCGCTGCATCGCGCGGTGCTCTCGTCACGCTCATCACCACGGTGGAAATGACCCCCGCCCGAAATGGCATTTCGCAAGTGCAGGTGGAAACCGCACAGCAAATGCAAGATGCCGTTGAGAAAATTGCTCCGAGTGCCGACGTTGTTGTGATGGCAGCTGCTGTTGCCGATTTCCGACCTGTTCCTATTGCTGATGGTAAGTGGAAAAAGGAAGACGGCGTTCCGCCCATAGTGCTTGAGGCAACGCCCGACATTTTGGCCGGCTTGGGGAAAATGAAACGCCCAGGTCAGGTCTTGGTGGGGTTCGCTGCGGAAACCAGCAATCTTGTGGCTAATGCTCAGGGCAAGTTAGAGCGTAAAAACCTCGACCTCATTGTGGCAAATGATGTCTCTTTGCCACAAGTAGGTTTCGGGCACGAGACCAACGCTGTGACCATTGTCAGCGCATATGACGAGCCCGTTACAGTCGATCTAGCGAGTAAAACCACTATCGCACAACGCGTATTAGATAGCGTGGAGAAGTCACTTCATCGCATACAGGAGCACACGTGAGCAAGTACACATTTACATCAGAGAGCGTGACCGAGGGTCACCCCGACAAAATGGCAGACCAAGTGTCTGATGCCGTGCTCGATGCCATCTTGACCGAAGACCCCCATGCTCGTGTTGCCTGTGAAACATTGCTCACCACTGGCTTGTGTATCGTTGCTGGTGAAATTTCAACAAATGCATACGTTCCTATTCCCGACATTGCTCGTGCAGTCATCAATGAAATTGGCTACGACAATGCCCTCTATGGTTTCGACGGCAACACGTGCGGAGTCATGGTTACCCTCGATGCGCAAAGCCCCGACATTGCTCAAGGCGTCGACTCCAGCGAAGAAGTGCGTAAGGGTAAAAGCGGCGAAGATATTTTGAACAGTCAAGGTGCTGGCGACCAAGGAATGATGTTTGGTTATGCATGCAACGAGACCGACGACCTCATGCCGCTTCCTATTTGGCTTGCGCATCGCATGGCAGAACGCCTCACCGAAGTGCGTAAGTCGGGTGCCATTCCATATTTGCGCCCAGATGGTAAGACCCAAGTGACGTTCGACTACGAAGACGGCAAGCCAGTTCGCTTGAAGACCGTTCTCATTTCTACACAACACGCTGCAGAAGCCGATCGCGACACCGTCATTCGTCCCGACCTCATCGAGCAAGTCATTCGCCCAGTCATTCCTGCGCAGTTTCTCGACGACAACTACGACATCTTCGTCAACCCAACAGGCAAGTTTGTTTTGGGTGGGCCACATGCCGACACCGGGCTCACTGGTCGCAAAATCATTGTCGATACATACGGTGGTATGGGTCGTCACGGCGGTGGAGCCTTCTCGGGTAAAGACCCTTCAAAGGTCGACCGTTCAGGTGCCTATGCAGCACGTTGGGTAGCCAAGCACGTTGTTGCCTCAGGTGCTGCAACTCGTTGTGAAGTGCAAGTTGCCTACGCAATTGGTGTTGCGCATCCTGTCAGCATTTTGGTGGAGACATTCGGAACCGAAGTGGTCCCAAATGCCGTTATCGAAGAAGCAGTGCGCAACGTTTTCGACCTGCGCCCAGCTGCAATTGTGCGCGATCTCGACCTCAAGCGTCCGATCTATCGTAAGACCGCTGCATATGGTCACTTTGGTCGTGCGTTGCCACAGTTCTCGTGGGAGCACACGTCGCGTCTCGCCGATTTCAAGGCGGCTGTCAAGCTCTGAACCAGCATGAGTTGATCTCCTCTCCCTCATTGGGTGGGCGCATTGTGCGCGTGGTGCCCGATGTGAGCGGAGTCAATAAAGTCTTCGATTATCTCGTTCCTGAGACATTGAAAAATGTCAAGGTCGGAAGTGTCGTTCGTGTCGAGTTACATGGTCGTCGTGTAGATGCATGGGTTGTCTCTGAAGTTGAATATCCGTCAAGCGACATCAATTTCAAAGAGGTCTTAAGTTTTCTCTCGGAAGGCCCTTCTGAGGAAGTAGTGCAACTCTCACAGTGGGCAGCTGAACGTTTTTGTGGTCCGTTACGAGCCGTGTTGTCGTCTGCGAGTCCTGCGCTGCGCATTAAGAAATTGGGCGCACGACACGGTGGAGCATCGCGCAAATCGGGTCAGCGCAGTGTGGTTGACGAAGCTGAAGAGCTTTTTCACAACAAACGAGGAGGGGTGCTTGTATGGCCAGCACCACGACCTTTGCGGCCTGTGCTTGAATCGGGCATTTCACGCGGGAGAACTCTTGTTGTCACTCCTTCCGTTGGTTTTGCGCGCACCATTGCTCAAGCCCTGCGACGCGAGGGTTTGTCGGTTGCGTTAATGCCCGACGACTGGCAGCGCGCTGCTGAAGGCGTCGATGTGGTGGTGGGTGCGCGCAGCGCAGTGTGGGCGTCAATTCCCGAGCTCAAGAGCATCATTGTTCTCGATGAACATGATGAACGCTTGCAAGATGAGCGCAGCCCTACATGGCATGCACGCGATGTGGCTATTGAAAGAGCGCGGGCATTAGGTATCCCTTGTGTGTTGGTTTCCCCGCTTCCCACAGTTTCGGCAACCCATTGGGCTGGTGCAGAAGCGGTCAGATTCGTCGAGCAGGTTGCAGGCGATTGGCCTCCTATTGAGGTGGTTGACCCCTACAGCGATTTGGGAGATGAAGAAAAACCACAATTTGGACTTCTTTCGTCACGGCTCATTGAAGTGTTACGTGACAAGACACAAACGGTGGTGTGCATTTTGAATACCAAGGGCCGGTCGCGGTTGCTGTCGTGCAAGGCGTGTAAGGCCATTATTCGCTGTGAAAACTGTGATGCTGCAGTGATTCAAAATGAAGAAGGGCTTCTGGAATGTAGGGAACAGGCATGGACCTTGTTGATACATGCAATACGACTACTCAAGGGCTCTAGTAGAGCGCTCATTGTCTTGCAGTCGCAAGATGCGTCAAATCCGCAGTACAGCGACTTTGTAGAGCCAGAGCCTCGACAGTTCATAGAACGCGAGCAAAACAAACGTAAGGCGATGCAGTTACCACCGTATGCGGCGATGGCGCGAATGGTTTTTGCCGACTCATCGTTCAATCCCGCCGACTGGGCTCATTGCAATCTTTCATTTTCTGCGAGTGCGAAACCGACAGAGTTTCTCGTTCGTGCTGCAAATAACGAATTACTTACACAAGGCATAAAGCAGTTGCGCGGCGAGTTCTCAGGTCGCTTTCGTTGCTATGTCGACCCAATGCGTTACGCGTAAGACCCGAAAACCTTTTTTGCTACCGAGGCGTTTGACGGCGTAACCATTTTCTTCAATCCATTGTGCGAGCGAATCGGATCCGAGATTTTTTTGCACAACAAGCCATGCTTCTCCCGTTGGAGTTAAACGAGGTAACCACCTCATCAGCAACTCGTGTAAGGCTTCTTTGCCAATACGAATGGGTGGGTTACTCCAAATGAGGTCGAACTGAATATCGCTCGGAACATTGTCAGGGGATTCCACGTGAATATTTTTGAGCTGCGCAATATTGATGTTGCGCAGTACAAGGTCGCGGGCGCGCGGGTTCACATCAATAGCCCAGACCTTGCTCGCAGGGGCAAGTTTTGCCAGGCACAAAGACATTGGGCCCCAGCCACAGCCGAGGTCGAGAAAATTGCCTTGGTCCGGCGGGAGAGGCACCAGAGAGAAAAAGACTGCAGTTCCTCTGTCGAGGTGGTCGTAGCTAAAGACGCCCCTGTCGCTTTTGGCGAGAAAATCATGACCAAAAGCATTCCAATTGACGTCTCTTACTGCAGAGCCAATTTTGGCAAGGTCACCTTCTTCAGAGGAAAAGTAATGTTGCTGCGCTCCGGAGTTCATCGTAGATAGCCTTACAGGTGTGGGATACGAAATCAGGACATATGGCGATCCGGTATTGAAGTCGCAATCGCTTGCAATTGAAAATATCGACGACAAGCTCGTGCGTTTAACCGACGCAATGTTCGACATCATGTATGAAGCGCCGGGTATCGGCTTGGCTGCTCCTCAAATTGGTGTTCAAAAACAACTCTTCGTCTATGACATTGGCGATGGGGCAGATGTGCTCATCAACCCTGTTGTGGTGGAATCAAGCGGGGAATGGGTTTACGAAGAGGGTTGTCTGTCTATCCCTGGTCTGTACGTCGAGATGGTTCGGCCAAAAGAGATTCTGCTGAAAGGCATCAATATCGACGGCGAAGAAGTATCAGTCGAAGCCGACGAACTCTTGTCACGGCTCTTTCAGCACGAACTCGACCATTTGAATGGCGTCTTAATGTTTGAACGCATGACCCCAGATCAGCGAACTGAAGCGCTAGCGGAATACCGACGTTTAACCGATGCACTCGACGATGCCTCAGGGGCGCGAGAGAAAATCAAAAGCCAAGAGCCCAAGGTCATCAAGCTGAAGTAGGAATCATCGCAACACAACTGGTACCCGCGCCTTTTGGGCCTACTGAACGCGTCATCTTTTTTGGTACTCCAGAAATCTCGAGCGAAGTTCTTGTAATGCTCATTGAGAATGGAATACGTGTTGAAGCTGTTGTGACGCGACCCGACAAGCGTCGCGGGCGCGGTTCTGAAACTTCACCCTCGCCTGTGAAGGCAACTGCAGCTCGTTTCAATATCCCGTGTTTCGATGCCATCGACACAGTGGTGGCAGAACTCAACAACCAAAAATCTCTCGTAGGCGTGACCGGTGTTGTGGTTGCCTACGGGCGCATCTTGAAAGAGCCGGTCATTTCTTTGATCCCGCTTGTCAATCTCCATTTCTCGCTGTTGCCACGTTGGCGTGGCGCTGCACCTGTTGAGCGCGCAATCTTCAGTGGTGATGCAAAGACTGGTTCGAGCATCATGCAAATAGAAGAGGGTCTCGATACAGGCGGTGTGTACGCAGTAGAGGAAGTGGAAATACTCTCTCATGAGAGCGCAGATGAGTTGCGTTCACGACTCGGAGTGGTGGGAGCTCGCCAATTAGTGCAACTGTTGCGTCATGGCTTTCCTCAGCCAACAGTGCAAGTGGGAGAGCCGGTGCATGCCGAAAAGATCTCTCCGGTTGAGTTGCAAATTCATTGGAGCCAGCCAGCAATCAATGCACAGCGACAAGTTCGTGTTGGCGGGGCATTTACCTATTTTCGCAATTCGCGCGTGAAAGTTCTCGATGCTTGTGTGTACAACACTGCTGCCGAGAACGCTGCCGAGAGCGGTTTTTCAGCAGGGGAAATAGTGCAACTGCGCAAAGATGGAGTTGTGGTGCAGACGGATGATGGTCAGCTCCTCATTTCACATGTGCAAGCAGAGAGCAAAAAACCGATGCTCGCTCGAGACTGGGCGAATGGATTGCGGGTTTCTACTGGCGATTATTTTGAGTTCGTTACTTCTTCTCCACATAAGGATGTTTCATGACAACCCAATGGCAGGCAAAAGTTCTCACCGTTAGCGATGGTGTTTCAACTGGTCACCGTGAAGATCTCTCTGGTCGTGCACTTGTTGCATTTCTCGAAGAGCACGGGTTCACAGTGGTGGAACATGCTTTGTGCGCCGATGGGGAAGAAACAGTATTCGCTCAGCTCTCGGTCATGACCACTGCCTTTACCGGTCTTGTCGTGTCTACCGGTGGCACGGGGTTCTCGCCTCGCGATGAAACCCCAGAAGGCGCTCTTCGTGTCATTGCGCGGTTGGCTCCTGGCTTGTCAGAAGCAATGCGGGCAGTAAACCCGTTGGGTCGCCTATCGCGGGGAGTCGCTGGAATAGTGGGGCAGTGCATTGTGGTCACAACGCCCGGTAGCCCCAAAGGCTGCGTAGAACAGCTCGGCGCCATTATCGACGTGCTCCCACATGCACTTGCCTTGCTGTGTGAAACCCCAACACAACACTGAAGGCAATAATCCCGAGGCATCTATAACGAGTTCTCGTAAGATGCAAGGGTGCTTCGCCTCGTCTTGCCTAAAGGTTCATTAGAAAAAGCAACCCTCGAACTCTTTGAGGCTGCCGATCTCACCGTCATTCGTTCGTCTTCGGTTGACTATCGCGCATCCATCGACGATCCGCGTGTCGTTGAAGTACGCATCTTGCGGCCGCAGGAAATTCCTGTATATGTCGCAGAAGGTCTTTTCGACCTCGGTATTACGGGTCGCGACTGGGTGGAAGAAACCAGTAGCACAGTTCATAGCTTGGGAGAACTGCAGTATTCAAAAGCAACGAGCAACCCTGTTCGCGTTGTTGTTGCTGTCGATGGAAACTCTGCAGTACAACGCACGGAAGATTTGCCAGCAGGCGTACGAGTTGCAAGTGAATATCCTGAAATGACCAAGCGTTACTTTGCTGCCAAGGGCATACAAGCCGATGTTCGATTGTCGTATGGAGCAAGTGAAGCAAAAATTCCCGACATTGCCGATTGCGTTGTTGACATTACGGAAACCGGCCGGGCACTACGTGCGGCCGGGCTGCGCATTATCGACACCATTCTCACCAGTTATACCGAGCTCATTGCTCACCCGGCTTCGTGGGCAAATCCAGAGAAGCGTCATGCAATGGAACAACTCCACACTTTGCTCATCGGAACATTGGAAGCTCGTGGGCAAGTGCTTGTGAAGCTCAACGTCAGCGAAGCTAATTTTGAAAAAGTGTTGAAGGTGTTGCCATCAGCCAAGTCGCCAACGGTGAGCCGTTTGGCTTCGGGCGATTACGCCATTGAGTCGGTAGTGCAAAAGCGCACCATCAATACCGTCATCCCTGCTCTCAAAGATGCAGGTGCCAGCGACATTCTTGAAATTCCCATTTCTAAAATCATTCATTAATCAATGGGAACATTTGCCGCAACCGATGCCCCTTTTGTTGAGGGCGTGCTTTCTGGTCTCGTTGTCGAGTTCGATTCGCCGGCGGGTCTTGGGTATATCGACTCTGTCAGCGGCGATCGCTATCTCTTTCACTGCATCGCTATTGCCGATGGATCACGCGAGATCACAGTGGGCCAAAAGGTGCTTTTCGAAATTGTCATGCGCTTCGCAAAATCAGAAGCATGGAATATTCAGAAAAACGACTAGGCCGTTTCCTCTTCTTCTTTCAACATCGCGTCTTTAATTTGCACAAAGGCAATACGAATATTGTCAAGCGCCAACTTCAAAGTTGCTTCCTCGTCACCGAGGCGACCTTCAAGACCCTCCACTAAACACGCCACGGCGTCAATTGCGAGGGCGGCCTCAAAAAGGCGAGGCGGCTGAGCAGAGAGGTGAATGGCGGCGAGTTCATACAGACCCATCACATGGTTCACCACAACGACCTCGGCAGGAATCTCGGCTAAGCGCTGGCGGGTTTCGGCTAAAGCTTCGGCTGCTTCTGAGATGTCAATTTCTGATTCCTGGGGGGTGGTGCTGTTGTTGGGCATATTCACGGTGGAGACGGTACATGGCAAAAGCGGTTGAAGGCAGCATTTTGGCGGTAGTCTTTCCAGCAATACATCGGCAAAAGTGGGCTCGCCCCACCCAGCCACCCCGTTAGCGGGAGTGCGTCTGGGTCCCGTTGCACGTGCTGCGTGCTGCGCGACCTCGCGTGCCCCTTTTAACGGTTATCCAGGTTTATTGGGCAATCGAAAGGGAGAGCCACTTGCACAGGAGTGAACGGCCATAGCTACGGCGACGAACGAACCACGGTACAACGATCGCATTCGGGCACGAGAAGTACGTCTCATCGACGCACAAGGCAGCCAGTTGGGTATCAAAACCCTTCCAGAAGCCCTCGAACTTGCCAAGCAGTCCGACCTCGACTTAGTTGAGGTCGCTCCGCTCGCAACACCGCCCGTATGTCGCATTATGGACTACGGAAAGTTCCGCTACGAAGAAGCACAAAAGGCAAAAGAGTCGAGAAAAAAGACCACGCAGGTCACCATCAAAGAAGTGAAGCTTCGCCCGAAAATTGGTAAGGGCGACTTCGATACCAAGGTGCGTCACATGCATGACTTTTTGGAAGACGGACACAAGGTGAAAGTCACTTTGCAATTCAGGGGCCGCGAAATGGCTCACCCTGAGTTGGGGTCCCGATTACTCGACAATGTCATTGAACAGTTAGGCGAGGGAGTCCGCGTAGAGACCCAAGCCCGGCTCGAAGGACGAAATATGACCATGGTGTTGTCTTCAGACAAAAAAGTAGTGAAAAAGGCAGATGAAAAACCTGCTGTCAAACCTTCAGAGAAGCCAAAAGTAGTGAAAACTAGCAAGACAGCGTCAAAGCGCTTTCGTAAAACAGGTACAGGCAAGCTGCGTCGTCAGCAAGCCATGCGTCAGCACTTGTTTGAGAAAAAGTCATCCAAGCGCACACGCTCATTAGCCGGAACAGTCGATGTGCACTCAGGTGATGTGAAGCGCATTAAGCGCCTCCTCGCCGAAAGATAATCATCCACCGTTGTCAACAAGTTGTTTAAAGAAAGTTAAAGGAGAACCACTATGGCCCGCGTAAAACGCGCCGTTAATGCTCGTAAGAGTCGCAAGCAGACTCTCGAGCGTGCAAAAGGTTATTACGGTAACAAGAGCCGTTCAGCTCGTGCTGCCAATGAGCAGGTAATGAAGTCTGGGCAATATGCCTTTCGTGACCGTCGTGCAAAGAAGGGCGAATTTCGTCGCCTGTGGATCCAGCGCATCAATGCTGGCTGCCGTATCTACGACATGAGCTACAGCCAGTTCATCGCTGGTCTCAATGCTGCAAACATCGAAGTCGATCGCAAGATCTTGGCCGACATGGCTGTTCACGACATCGACTCCTTTGGCCGTTTGGTGCAAGCCGCAAAGGCAGCACTCGGCTGAATCAGCCCCTTGTAAGTTTTACGAGCACCCCAGTTCGTCGGCTGCGCCAATTGCTCTCTGAGCGAAAGGAACGCTACGAATCGGGGTGCTTCGTTGTTGAAGGGCCCACTTTGGTGCAGGCCGCTCTCGACGCTGGACTCGAACTCATTGAGCAGTTCGTCTGCGAGGGAGCGTCTCCTTGCGTGGCTGCCGGTGAAGTGCATTTCATTAGTCAAAACACGCTGGAGCGAGTTTCTACAACCGTGACTCCGCAAAAGGTGCTTGGGGTATTTGCGATGCAGATCCCAGACCTTTCCGCCTTGGTGGCAATGTCGCCAATGCATTCTTCCCAATCGCAATGGATCCTTGTTGCCGATCGAGTAGCCGACCCCGGAAACCTTGGCACCATGATCCGCAGCGCAGTTGCTGCAGGTGCAAGTGCCATTGTCCTTACCCCTGGCACCGTCGACCCGTATTCACCAAAAGTAGTGCGGGCTGCTGCCGGAGCAATCTTCTCGAGCGTGGTCTTTTCATCGGTTTCTTTGTCTCAATTGGCGGAAATGAAGTGGCCACTCTTGGGCACCACCTCTCATGAGAAACTCAGTCCACTCGCATACGACGAAGTGGTGTTGAGCTCGGGTATCGCACTGGTCATGGGTAATGAAGCTGCAGGAATTGCACTCGACCAACCCATCTCACAGTGGATCACTATTCCTCATCACGGCCCAGTGGATCACTATTCGTCATCACTTACAAGTCGAGAGTCTCAATTTGGCTATGGACACGACCGTTTTATGTTTTGTAGTCGCACGGCAGCGAAAACTCCACGCTTCTGGTGTCTGAGACCACTAACGTCGTTGTCTATGACTTCTCCTGTGCCCTTTGTTGAGCAAATTGCCGCGGTTGTCGACGCTTCGCTGAAAACCATTGCTGCTCTCACGTCGTCGGAAGAAGTTGCTCAGGCGACTCCCGGTTTGGTGGGTAAGAAGTCAGCTCTCAGCCAGCTGAAGTCGTCAATGGGGAGCATTGCCGATAGCGAAGAGCGTAAATCTGCCGGCCAAGCGTTACATGCTGCTCAAACAAGTGTCGACGCAGCGCTCGCTGCAAAGAAATCAGAATGTGAAGCAACAGAGATGGCCGCACAATTGTTGCGTGAGCAGATCGACATCACCGAGCACCTCGTTGCGGGAACCACCCGTGGGCGATTGCATCTTGTTACCCAAGCAACTCAACGGCTCGAAGATGTTTTTATTGGGTTGGGGTTCCAAGTAGCTGAAGGCCCAGAGGTAGAAAGTGATTTCTATAACTTCGAGGCTTTAAATATGCCGAAGTCGCACCCAGCACGCAGCATGTGGGACACCTTGTTCGTTGAAAGCGAAGAGCCCGGCAGTGTTGTGTTGCGTACGCATACGTCTCCCGTTCAAATTCGTGTCATGCAAAATTGGCCACCGCCTATTTACGCAATCATGCCGGGTCGTGTATTTCGTCGAGATACTCCCGATGCAACCCATATGCCGGTGTTTCATCAAATTGAAGGCCTCGTCATCGATCGAAACATCACCTTTAAAGATCTTGCCGGCACAATCGAGGCGTTCACCAAAGCATTCTTTGGCGATGACTTCACAAGTCGACTTCGCCCGTCGTATTTTCCTTTCACCGAACCAAGTGCCGAATTCGATATTCGTCGTGCAAATGGCTCGTGGATTGAGCTGGGCGGTTGCGGCATGGTGCACCCCGATGTCTTGCGCGCAGGTGGACTCGACCCAGAAGAGTGGTCGGGGTTCGCTTTCGGGTTCGGTATCGACCGCATGGCGAAGGAACGCCACAATGTGGAAGACATCCGTGAGATGTACACCAACGATCTTCGTTTCTTAAGGCAGTTCTCGTCATGAAAATCCTCTTGTCTTGGCTCAACGAGTTCGCCGACTTCGGCACCGATACTGAGAGCCTGAGCGATGCGTTGACCTCTTTGGGCATGCCTGTTGAAGAAGTTATCGAGTCGGGTTCGCGCCTGCAGGGTGTTGTTGTCGCACAGGTGCTGCGCACAGAGCGTCACCCTGATGCTGAAAAAGTTCACCGCGTGTATGTCACCACCGATGGTGTCAACGAATTGCACGTGTGGTGTGGAGCTTTCAATATGTCTGCGGGCGACAAGATCCCGCTGGCAACTCTCGGTACAACAATGCCCGATGGTCGCCAAATATTGAAGCGTGGAATTCTTGGCATCGATAGCGAAGGCATGTTGTGCAGCGCTAAAGAGTTGGAGCTCAACGAAGATCACGGTGGAATTTTCATCTTGCCATCGCATTTGCCACTCGGCGTTGAACTCTTCGATGCGCTTGGTGCTACCACCGACACCATCTTCGATATCGATCTCACCCGTAATCGTCCCGAATGTTGGGGGCATTTAGGTGTTGCTCGCGATCTTGCTGCGCACTTAGCTATTCCATTCCAAGCAAAAAAGATCGACGTTCAAGCTGCGCCAGTGCACAAAGTTGACATCAATATTGCAAGTCAAGATGCCTGCGGCCGCTTCACAGCAACAGTGGTGAAGAATATTGCTGTGCGCCCATCGCCGCAGTGGCTGCAAGACCGTTTGTCTCGCAGTGGTATGCGCTCTATTAATAACGTTGTTGATGCTTCAAACTTCGTGATGCTCGAGCTCAATCAGCCAACACACGCGTACGATCTCAATGCCGTGAATAGTGGTTTCCGTGTACGTTTCGCACTGCCACAAGAAACCCTTGTCACGCTCGATGGCGCAACGCGTGAGTTAGACCCAACCGACATCGTTATTGCAAATGGTGAAGATGCCGCTATTGGTCTTGGTGGCGTCATGGGCGGCCTGCATTCTGAGGTCACCCTTGCAACCACGGAAATTGTGCTTGAAGCTGCATGGTTCCCGGCCGACACTGTTTTAGAGTCTGCTGCTCGGCACGGATTGCGTTCAGAAGCATCTGCGCGATTCGAAAGAGGAGTCGACCCATTTGGTGCGGAATATGCAGCATTGCGTTTCATCGAGATCTTGCAAAT
>JAPKZV010000179.1 GCA_026393585.1 Actinomycetota bacterium | reverse complement strand
CGCCTCGGACGATGCACGGAATCTTTCTGAAACGGCTTACCGCATGTTCTCTCATGAAAATGCGCTCAACGTAGCCGCATTTCCGAGTCTCAAAAAAATGCAACAGGAGGTTCTCGACTTTGTGATGCAACTTCTCGAGGCACCGCCCACCGGAGCCGGTTTTATGACTTCTGGAGGCACCGAGAGCCTCGTCTTAGTTGTGTACGGCGCCCTGCAGCGCGCCATCGCACAGCGAGGCATTGAACGCCCTCAGAATCAACGCTTCAACGTGGTTTTACCTTCTTCGGCGCACGCTGCGCTTGAGAAAGGATGCACCTACTTCAACGTCGAGGCCCGCCGCGTTCCTGTGCGAGCCGATTGGCGCGCCGACGAGGAAGCAATGATTGCTGCGTGCGATGACAACACGATTCTCGTGGCGTGCTCTGCCCCACAATATCCGCAAGGCGTTGTCGACCCGTTGGAGCGCATTGGCGCAGAGGCAATGCGTCGCGGTATTCCCTTTCACGTCGATGCATGCATGGGTGGAATGCTGCTCCCCTTTCTTGCGCCCTCCAATTTGCCATGGAACTTTGCTGTTCCTGGTGTGACATCAATGTCGGTTGATTTACACAAATACGGCTACACCGCTAAAGGCGCTGGCGTCATTATTTATGCCAACAAGGAGTTGCGGCAGCATCAAACTTTTTTCACCGATAATTGGCTTGGCGGAATGTACGGCTCTTCAGGAATCTTGGGCACCAAAAGCGGCGGACCCATCGCCTCTTCTTGGGCCATGGTTCAGTATTTCGGCATTGAGGGTTACCGCAACCTTGCACTCACAGCACGCAAAGTGGCTCTGCAAATTGCACAACATATTGATGCGATTCCAGAACTCCACTTACGTGCCGAGCCCGATACGACGCTGCTCTGCATAGGAGCAAGAAATCCCGAATCGCTTTCAATATTTGCAGTCGCCCGAGATCTACGCGGCAACGGCTGGTACGTCGATGAACAAACACCACCAGACTCCATGCACCTGACGGTCAATGTTGTTCATGAACATCGAGTTGATGAATTCGTGGCCGATTTAATTGTTGCGGTGAAAAAGGCAGTAAATGCCGAACCGAATAAAGACGGCGCCAGCGCTCCCCTTCCCTACGGATCTGTTTAAACGAAGCAACTCACTGAAACGAGGAACGAATGAAGTTTGGAATTTTTCTTCCGCCAATGCACCGCACAGGTATTAATCCGACCCTCTTGTTGCATCGAGACCTTGAACTCGTGCAGTGGCTCGACACTCTCGGCTACGACGAGGCATGGATTGGCGAGCACCATTCAGCTGGTTCCGAGCTCATTGCTTCACCAGAGGTATTTATTGCCGCTGCAAGCCAAAGAACACAACACATCAAACTTGGCACAGGGGTTAATTCACTTCCCTACCACCACCCGTTCATCCTTGCCGATCGCATCGTGATGCTTGATCATCTCACCCGCGGACGAATGATGTTTGGTGCAGGGCCCGGGCAACTCACCAGCGACGCAGCGATGCTCGGCATTCCAGCCGATCAGCAACGCCCCCGCATGGAAGAAGCATTCGATGTCATGATGCGTTTGTTCGCCGGAGAAACAGTAACGAAACACACCGACTGGTTTACGTGCGAAGAAGCTGTACTGCAAATGAAGCCGTACTCAAAATTCCCCGTAGCAGTTGCATCGTCTCTTTCGCCTTCTGGTTCCAAACTTGCTGGGCGGTACGGATCTGGTCTTATATCGATTGCGGCTACCGAA
This sequence comes from Actinomycetota bacterium, assembly GCA_026393585.1. GTDB lineage: Bacteria > Actinomycetota > Acidimicrobiia > Acidimicrobiales > Ilumatobacteraceae > F1-20-MAGs119. The sequence continues at coordinate 68 of JAPKZV010000179.1, read as the reverse complement.
CCAGCTGCATTCCAAGTTCTCGACTACAACTATTCCGTTTGGCAAGACGAAGCATCTCGACATGGGCA
>JAPKZV010000071.1 GCA_026393585.1 Actinomycetota bacterium | reverse complement strand
TTTTTGTCGGGTCCAATAACGAACACTGAACGCACGGTCATGGTGTCGCTTGCATTGGGGTGAATCATGTCGTAGAGGTCGCTGACCTTGCGGTCTGGGTCGCCGATCATGGGGAAGTTCACTGGTGTTCCTTGTGTCTCGCCAATGTCGCCTTCCCATTTCAAGTGCGACTCAACATTGTCGACCGACAAACCAATGACTTTCACATTGCGCTTGTCGAATTCGGGTTTGATTTTTGCTACGTAGCCAAGCTCAGTGGTGCACACTGGTGTGAAGTCTTTTGGGTGACTAAAAAGTACGCCCCACGAGGTGCCCAGCCACTCATGAAAGTTGATGGTGCCTTGTGTGGTTTCTGCGGTGAAGTCGGGGGCGGTATCGCCGAGTCGAAGTGCCATGGTGTTCTCCTTTGAAGGTGACTATTTCACCGCCCACGATAACGCCAGATTCCATAATCCCGACCAACTCGGTCGGGATTATGGAAAAGCAGGTATTTAATGGCTGAAATTCACATGGGGGAGGATCTTCCCCAGCCATTTGGGAAGCCACCAGGTCTTTTCACCGAGTAGCCCAAAGAGTGCGGGAACCAGCATCATTCGAATGACGGTGGCGTCGAGGAGTACGGCAACGGCCAAGGTGATGCCGAGTTCAGTGGGGGGAATAGGCCCGGTCACTCCAAAGGCGATGAATACAACAATCATGATGAGCGCTGCATTGGTGATGGGGCGACCAGTGCGTGCAATACCTTCACGAATAGCCACCTGTGTGTCGCCTGACCTTTCGTATTGCTCTTTAATTCCTGCAAGGAGAAAGAGCTGATAGTCCATCGACAAACCAAAGAGGAGCGCAAAAAAGAAGAGTGGCGCCCACGCATCGATGAACCCTTGATGTTCAATACCAATGAGTCCAGCACCAAAACCATGTTGAAACACCAGCGTGGCGAAACCAAAACTTCCTCCGACGCTAATGAGATTCAACACAACTGATGACAATGCGATAGTGAGACTACGGAATACCACAAGTAACAAAACGAAGGCAACAAGCATGATGAGGCCAACCGCTACCGGCGCAATTCCAATGAGGGCGTCGGTGAGGTCACGATTTTGTGAGCCTGGGCCTCCCACTAGTGCCGATGGTGAAGTAATTGCGATGTCACTACGGAGCCGACCAACAAGATCGCTAGTGGCGGTATCGGAACTTCCCGTCATCGGGAAAATGCGTATCGCAACACGCCCTGACGAGGCAGGTTCACTCACAATGCTGGCTTGAGCAACGTTGGCATCGGCACTGGCAGCAGCAACAATGCTTTGTGCTTCGCCTGCAGGGGCAGTAATGAAAATGGGTGCAACTGCTCCGGGGCCAAATGCTTCAACCACTGTGTCGTAGCCGTCGCGACTTTGTGCGCCGCGATCAACCACTGTTGCACCTGGCATACCGAGTTTCATGCCGAGTGCGGGTGCGCCTAAAGCAAGGAGAACAAAGAGTCCTGCAATGAGCGTGCGTCCTGGTTTCCACAGAGCGCGCGAGGTCCACCTTGCCCAGCGTGTTTCTGCCGCGCGATCTGGGTCTTCCTTTGCTCGGTTCACCAGTATTTTGTCGCCAAGCGCAGCGAGCACTGCGGGCAAAAGCGTGAGAGAAGCAAGTGATACCGCAACGACCGACAAGATCATGCCGAGGGCCATTGACCGAAACACCATGACAGGAACAAGAAAGAGTGCAGCGAGCGACAAAATAACGGTGAGAGCAGACAGGAATACCGCTTTGCCTGCAGTTTGTAGAGCACCGGCCATCGCTTGTGCGGTGTCTTTGCCATCTTCACGTTCTTCGCGATAGCGAGAAACAATAAACAAGCTGTAATCGATACCAACTGCCAAGCCGATCATCATCGAGAAGTTCATCGACCATACCGACAGCGGTGTGACATGCGATAAGAGATTCAAGAGTGCCCAGCCGCTGAAGATTCCTGCAATGGCAAGTACCAGCGGAATACCAGCAGCTATTGCAGAACCGAACGCAACAAATAGCAAGAGCAGCGTAGGTAAGCCAGAGAGAAGTTCTGCCTTGTGCAGGGCCTTTTCGTTTTCTTTGTTGAAGTCGTGCCACACAGCCCATTCGCCAGTGGTGTTGGCCGATGTGCCACTTGTGAATGTGTAGCTGTCGACCCACTTCATCACTTCACCAGCAGACTCGGGGCGATCGGCGTCTACTTCAGCGCTGAGTGCAACAGGAATGAGCGCAGTACGCCCGTCGCGCGCAACGAGACCAGCTTCTGGAGCCATAGAAAGTGGGTCTATTGCGCCGTCAGCACCGGGTGCCTTTGATAGCTCAGCAACAAATGAGGAAAGTGCTGCGGGAGAAGTTGTAAAGGGTTCTTGCTGTTGGAAAACAACAATGGCAGATTCGGCTCCTGCTTGTGGAAAGTCACGGCGCAGTTCGTCGCGTACAAGTTGCGCATCGGAACCTTGTGCTTCCCAGCCGGCGCCCGACAGCGCGTTGGTGAGCGACAGCGCTAGTGGTGCTGCGGCAAAAGCAATGATGAGCCACACCAGCATGACGGGCCGACGGTGGTTGACCGTGAAGTGAGCGAGGCGGGCAAGAACTCCCAGTTTTTCGGTAGTCGATGATTGAGTCATGGTGATTACCTAAGCCAATTTCACAAACATTTTTTGTACGTCCTCGATGGAGTAGCCCTCTTTTTTCGACTGCTCTGGGTTCGATACACACCAGGTGAGACCGGCTGCCACCAAGTTGAAACCCACCTGTTCCAAAGCTTTGTTTGCAGCAGAAATTTGGGTGACTACTTCTCGGCAATCGCGTTCTTCGCTCAGCATTTGTTGAATACCACGAATTTGGCCTTCGACGCGGCGCAGTCGTTTTTGCAGATCATCGGTGATTTCGGCGGGTATTTGCATGTGCTCACTGTATACCCCTAGGGGTATAGTTGCAAGCAGGGTTATTGGGGCAAAGTCGTCGTGGTTGTTGGAGTGGCCGCAGGGGCTGGGTCGAGGTAGTCGCGTAATGAGGCGGGGCGCAACCCCAGTCGCTTGAGATCCGCGAGCACAAGTTTCAGACTTGATTCCAAACTGTTGAGGTAGTGCAACAAAATAATGTCGCCGCGTTGCATTGGGTTCCCACCCGACCTGATGATTTTTCCTTGGTCGGCTTCAACATTCCACAGCACAATTTTCTTGATACCGCACTTCTTCGCAGCGATGACGGTATTGCTGTTGTGAGAACCGCCTGGAGGTCTGAAGAAGATAGGAAGCTTTTTGTAGTTTCCACGCACATGTTCATTGGCTCTGCAAATTTCACTTGTCTGTTCTTTCAGTGACAGCGAACTCATGAGTCGATGAGTTTCTGAATGATTCTCAAACGAAGTGCCTGGACGACGGATGAGGTGAAGAGCCTTCCAATGTGTTTTTAAGGCTTCCGACAGGACAAAGTTTGTAATAGGCTGGCGCTGAGCGCGATAACAGCTGAAAAACGATGTCTAGCCATCTCGGAAATATACAGCCGTTCTTGAGCAAAGCCTTATGGGGCAGGGGCGGCAGAGGTTCTCTTCACAAATGTGGAATATCTGGTTACTTTCCTAAGAAATTCCAGTGCCATGGGGGTGTGCATATGGATCTTCAGGAACTGCAGTTGGTCAAACCCGCTAGCCATCGAGCGGTGGTCGTTGCTGCATTGCGACAACACGGTTCATTAGGACTGCAGATGTTGTACGCCGACTGTGAGCGCGACGTGAGAAATGTGGTGTTGCGTCGAATGGGTGTGCAGGCCGCAAGTGACGATGTGGTGCACGAGACCTTCTTGCGTGCAAGTGAACGTATTGATCAGTTGCTCGATAGCCAAAAGATTGAGTCGTGGCTGTGTGCCATTGCTAAAAATGAGTCGTACAAGTATCTGAGGCAGCACCAGAGGATGTCTGTGGGCATTGTTGATTTTGATGCATCAGATGCAGAAGAATTGAACGCAACAGGGGAGTGGCACGACCTTGTGGAGCGTGCAAGCAAAGGTCTTGGTGCTCGCGACCAGCGTTTCTTAGAAATGCTTGTTGGTGAAGATTTGGGCTGGCATGAAATTGCGGAGCAACTCCATATTTCACTCATCAATGTCTACAAATTCCACCATCGTGTAGAAGAGCGATTAGCGCAGTCGTGTGTGGCTTTGGAACTGGCGACATTGCATCGGTTCCAATGTGAAGAGCTCTGTGAATTACTCAGTGCATGGACCGGAGAGTATTCACCGCTATGGCGCAAACGTATTGTGCATCATGCGCAACAGTGCGCTGCTTGTAGTGGGGCAATAAAAAAGACCCCAGCCTTTCGACTGGGGTCTTTTTAATGTATTTCTAGTGAGCTTCGCCACCGAGGTAGCTAGCTTCGAGCAACGACTGGTTGTCGCGCAATTGCTGGGCAGAACCTTCCATAGTGAGTTCACCATGAGCAAGTACGTAGCCACGGTCGGCTACCGACAATGCCAAGCCAACGTGCTGTTCCACCATGAGTACGCCTGCGCCTGTGTCGTCGGCAATGCGACGAACGATGGGCAACATGCGCTCAACGATGATGGGGGCAAGTCCAAGGCTCATTTCGTCAACCAAAAGCATCTTTGGTTCTGAAGCAAGACCGCGGGCCATGGCCAACATCTGCTGCTCTCCACCCGACAACAAACCAGCGCGGCGGTCGAGGAGTGGGCGCAGTGCGGGGAACATGTCGAGTGCGTTCTCTTGAGACTTGCTGCGGGTCTCACGGTTTCCTGTGAGGCCAAGGCGCAAGTTTTCTTGCACAGTGAGGTCGAAGAACAGTGAACGGTCTTCAGCCACGTGTGCAAGCCCGCGGCGGGCGATTTTCTCGGGGCGCTCACCAATGGTGGTGCTGCCGAGAAGTTGAATATCGCCTGCGATGGGTTTCAAGATGCCCGAGATGGTGAGCAGTGTGGTGGTTTTACCTGCACCGTTTGGCCCAAGTAGTGCCACCACTTCGCCTGGGTTCACATGAATGCTGAGACTGCGTACAACGGGAATACCGCCGTAGCCAGCATTCAAGTTGACGATATTGAGTAGTGATTCGCTCATGTTGTTCACCCTTCTCCACTGAGTGTGCGTGCTGCTGCAGCGCCACCTTCTGCTTGCATTTCACCAGCGGTCTCACCAAGGTAAGCACGCTTTACTTCTGGGTTGTTGCGTACTTCTTCAGGCGTTCCTTCAGCAATGATTTTGCCGAAGTCGAGCACGTAGATGTAGTCGCACACACTGAGCACCAAGCCCATGTCGTGGTCAATAAGGAAGATGCTGATGTCTTGCTTCAGAATCTCACGGAGATGTTGACCCAACTGCTGACTTTCCACAGTGTCAAGACCAGCAGCGGGCTCATCGAGCAATAACATGCTGGGCTTGGCGGCAAGTGCGCGAGCAACGCTCACCAACTTGCGTTGGCCATGTGACAAGTCGAGTGTGAGCTTTTCACGGTGTTCGGCTAGGCCCAACAAGTTGAGTGCCCATTCGGCTTGTTCTTCAATACCCAGCACGCGATTGGGCTTCACGATGTCGGCAAGAAATGACCACCATTTGGTCTCTTCTGCCATCACAATGAGGTTGTCCCACACCGTTAAGTCTTCGAACAATTCGAGCGACTGGAAGGTCCTTACTAGACCCCTCTTTGCTCGATCGGACGGTACAACACCAGCAAGATCGTTGCCATTGAACTCTGCGCGACCCGACGACACGTTGGTGAAGCCAGTGATGGCATCGATAAACGTGGTCTTGCCAGCACCGTTCGGGCCAATGAGCCCAGTGAGCTTGCCTTTTTCGGCTTTGATGTTGACGTTGGAGTTTGCATGCAACCCACCGTAGGAAACGGTGAGCTCGGTTGTTTCGAGTAGTGCACTCATGCTGTCACCTCCTGGAGACTGTTGGTATCGGGTAGTGCTTTAGCAGCTTTAGCTGCTTTGACTTGAGTAACAATGTTGCGAACGAAGAGCACAATCAAGATGCCCAATACGATCATCCATCCGCGGTTCCAGCTGTCGGTACGCCATGGGTTGATGCCAATAGCACCCCATGCGCCACCACCAAGCAGGAATGGCCAGAGCCGTTTGAGAACAACGCCCCATTCTTTGCCTCGAGCAACAAGCAGCCATGAGCCGAAGTGGCGCATGAGTGGTTGGAAAATAGATGCCTGACCTGCTGGGTGAATAATTGCAGTTGCGATCATTCCGAGTCCACCCATGATTGCCGTATATGAGTACAGCCCAGGTGAGTGGAAACTACCGAAGGTGGAAACAATTCCACCGCCGGCGATCATACCGCCAAGGATGGCTCCGTTAATAGAGGTGATACCTCCGAGATAACAAAATGCCAAAGCCGACAAGCCAATACCGTATTCCCAGTTCGTAGCAGCGGTGCTGCTCGTTTGGTAGGCGGTCATCACACCGGCAACACCAGCAACTGCTGAAGCAATTCCGAATGCAAGGAATTTTGTTCCAGGCACGTTAACTCCAGCCGATGCAGCAGCACGTTCGTTTGCACGCACAGCAAGGAAGCGACGTCCGGTAGAACCGCGTCGCAGGTTTGCAACTACGACGCACAAACCTGCAAGCACAATGAGACAAAACAGTGTGTACTTCGGGTTGTCGGTGAGACCGCTACTACTTGTGGAGCCGATGTCGACGCCGAAGAAGTGAGGTGTGCCGAATTCGTAGGCAGAGCCACCTTGCAACTTTGTTGCTGATGGGTTGTCAAAGAACAAAGTCCACATTGAAATTGATGCGGCGATGGTAACTACTGCCAGTTGTACGCCACGAATACGTAGCGCTGGAATTGCCACAATGAGCCCAACAAGTACTGCTGCAATGATTCCCACGAGCGAAGCAAGAGGCCACGGCCAATGTGGTCCGCCAACTGCGAATGGGTTTGCGTCGGATGGGCCTTCGTTAGCCACAAATCGTGCGGTAATAAATGCTGCGGTTCCTGCTAGCGAGATTTGTACGAGCGATATTTGCCCGACATAGCCAGCGAGAATAACAAAACTCAAACCGAACATTGCTGCGACGAGGCTTGCGGTAAACGAAAAACCCCAGTTGCCAGTGAGACCAGCGAAGAGGAAATCTCCAGGCAAACCTGCGGCCAATATGAATCCGAGTGGAACAAAAATGGCTACATACTTGCCGACACGCTTTGGATATGGCGCAAGTGGAAGACGCTTCTCTTCGATGTTGCCTCGAATAGGTAATGACTTACCTTTCAAAAAGAGCACCGCAACAATAATGATGAGCGGAATTGCATCGCGTGCTCCGGATTGCAGCCACGATGGAAACCATGATTCACCTACCATCCAAGTACTGGTGAAGGTTTGGAGTGAGCCAATCAGGAGTGCTCCACCAATTGCCAAAGGAATTGATGACATGCTTCCGATGAGCGCAGCACCTAGGGCAGGAACAATGAGAGCGGTGAATTTACCGGTGCTCAATGACCCGGTCACGGTTCCGGCCAAGATTCCGGCGAGTCCTGCAAGGAGTGCAGCGAGGACCCAGTTGAAGAGCGCTAATTTTTCTGGTGAGTAGCCAAGAAGAACAGCACCTTTTTCGTTTCCGGCAGCTGCGCGTGTGGCAAGCCCCGTGCGGGTGTAGCGGAAAACCGCCCACAAAATTGCTCCAACGATGATTGCTGAAGCAGCAAGAGCGAGTGCCTCAACGGAAACGGGTAAGCCAAGACCGAGGAAGTTTTGGAAGAGATCATCTTTGAATAGAACTGCCTCGGGGTTAGGAATGTTGGAACCAAACTGCAGAGAGGCAACACCAAGGAAGTAGGTCATGACGCCAATTGCACCAATTACTTTTCCTAATGGCGCCGCATTACGCAATGGTTTGAACACCAAATAGTGAATAAGCGCACCGATTAAAACTGATGTGAGGAGTGCCAGAAGAACGCAAAGCCAGAAGTTAATTGGCATACCGTCATTCAGAGAAAACTTCACGGGTATGTTCAGCCATGAAGTGGGCAAAATATCGAACCACGGCAGGCGAAAGATTCCTTCCGTACGCAAGTTGTAAAACTGAAATGCGACGTACATCGCAATGGCTCCGTGTGAAAAGTTAATAACACCGGAACCTTTATAGGCCACCACGATTCCCATGGCCATGAGGGCATAGAAACCTCCAGCCCCCAAACCCATAATTGAGTAAGCAATTGCTTCCTTCATTTCCCCCCGCTGTTCTGTTGCTAGGCAGTGATTTCGCCTCAGCTTCTTTGTGATTTTAGGTATAAAAAAGGGGGAGGTGTTCCGAGGAGCACCTCCCCCTTTTCACGTATCCAGTATTTGCTACGTATTAATTATTTTACTTCAGCAAGACGAAGTGCATCACCCTTACCGAGAAGTGGCAAGCCAGAGAAGTTCTGGTTTGCCTTGTCGGCCTTGAGTGCAACGCCATCCCAAATGCTTGCGCTGACTTGGCTTGCGCATACAGATGTGTATGGCGCAAAAGAAGCCTTGCAGAACAATCCGGTTGAACCGAATGCACGATGTCCATTGGTGTTCTTCAAGATGTCGGTCATTGCCTTTGCAGTCAATGTGCCCTTTACTTCTTGAGCAATTTGCCAGATGGTCATGATGCCACCGAAGCCTTGCGTTGCAAAACCTGTTCCAGTGAGCTTGCGGTCTTTGGAGTAGGTGTACATCTTGGTTCCGTAGGTAAGAGCATCTGTCTTGTATGCACCAGTAAGTGCATCTGGGTCAAGAATGCTCAAGCCACCAACGGTGACGATTCCCTTGATCTTGTCTCCAAGTTTCGCCATTGTTGGTGTGTCGATGCAAGCACCGGTCAAAACGATGGGGAATGTTGCAGGAGTCCAACCCAGTTTGATGAGTGCGTTCACCATGGTCCAGCATTCTGAACCTTGGTTAGAGTAAATCATCACGTCTGGCTTGAATGCCATGATCTTGGTTGCTTCTGGGCTCACGTCTGCTGCACCTGTCAAAATTGGGTACTGCTCATAGGTGAGTGTTGGTGACTTGCCCAAGAACTTTGATGTTGAAACAATTTTTGTTCCAGACAAAGTTTTTCCTGCAAGTGTGTCCATTGGCTTTGCCTCAAGGTCGTTGAAGCAGAAGATTCCAGGAGCAGATTTTGCCCAGGGCACTGCTACACGTGTCTTCTTCAACACTTGAGTTGCGTACCAAACGATTCCAAGGTGAACACCCAAGCAACCGCCACCGCCACCAATGGCGTATGCGCCAGGGGTAGAGAAGTCAGTTGGGAAGATTGGTGTTCCAATGATGATTGGGGTCTTTGTCTTGGTGAAGATCGCAATGTGATCTGCGCCGAATGCCAAAGTTGCAAACACCAAAAGTGGCTTCTTTGCTGCAAGTGTGTTTGCGCAACCAGGAAGTTCGGTAGGAACTAATGCGTTGTACTTACATACTTCGAGCTTGATTGGTACACCGGCTTTGCCAGTTGCAGGGTCGCCACCAATGCCACCAAGTTCCTTGTTGATGTAATCGACTGCAGCTTGTGCTGAAATGCGATACTCAGGGAAGTTGATAACTGGACCTTCTGGGTTCAAAAGGCCGATCTTGATTGCTTTGCCCGATGCCTTCATTGGGTTGGTATTGCCACAGGCAATAGCACGCGCAAGAAGAGCAGCTCCGGCACCGTCTTTTTTGTCAAGCGCTGGGTTCAGTGGTGTTGCACACTTCGCCGCAGCCTTCACTGCTCCGTTGCCAGCTTTCGCTGAAACGGATGTTGTTCCGAATGCAAGTGCTGCTGAAACAGCAAGTGCAATTGGAACCAACATTTTCCTTTTTTGGTTCTTCAATATTCCCCCTATAGGTTGAGCCGATTGGCCCGATTGATGTGACAACCGGCATGCCGGTGAAGCAACTATAACCATTGTCACAGCGAAAAGTAAACGCAGAACATCAAGTGCTGACATCGAAATGAAATGTCATCGCCCTGGGTTGTGAAACATGAAAACTACCCACGGGTACACAGGCCTTTTCAACACAAAAGCCCCCCAAAGACACGCTTTTGAGGGGCTTTTGTTTGTGGACTACAAGTAGCTTGCGCTATACAAAATTTTAAGCTGCCGAACCCACCATTGCGGTGCCGGTGACCATGAGTTCATCGCCACGCTTCAACCACACATTGCAGGTGCTGACGCCGTCTGTGGTGCTCAATACTTCGCCACCAGCAACAAGCACATCGTCGTCGAAAACCGGACGATGGAATGCAACGGTGAGGCGTCGAACTGAGCCAGGGCCAGCAAATGAATGAATGGAGTTCACGATGTAGCTCAAGTTGAGTGGGCCTTGGTTGATGACGCGACCTTTCAAGCCCATCTCGGTTGTTGCTTCGCGATCCCAGTGCACGCGATATGGGTCGCGCAAAATTGCTGCCATTGTTTTCATACGCTGTGCACTCACGCCATCAACATGGAATTCGGGGAAAGTCGCAAGTGGTTTTGCAGTTGCTTCATCTGCGGTTTTGGCAACTAGGGCTTGCTTGTAGCCACCACGACGAAAGCGCCATGAGTTGGTAATGCGTGCTGCAAGTGTGTTGCCATCGCGCAGTTCAATTTGAAATTTCATTGCGTCGTAGCCAACACCGTTTTCATCAACATGATTTTCCCAATGAATAATTGAGCCTTGTACGTCGTACTCAATGTCGATGCGTAAGTTACTGAAGTACTCCCAGTCGTAACCATCGAGGCCTACCGAACCTGGGCCCTCTGCACCACACACTTCAAACAGTTTTGCGATGTTGACACCAGAGCCGAGGATGGGTACATGGAAGAGCGCAACGGGGTGCACGAGCTTGTCGGGAAGCTGCGCCGAGGTGGTGCAGTCGGTGAGCAGGAAGTTTTCCCAGTGGGCAATGGTGTATTTACCGCCAGGGAACTTGTAGCCCTTGGGGTTAGCGAGTGCTCCTGATGGGGTAGCTGAGTCGTTCAATTCTTTTCCTCCTCTAGTGATGTGTCAAAGTTTGCCATGTCTCAAAACCTTTCCCGTACTCAGACCCCACTCGACCCAGCAGATGCCAATGTGATGGATCTCTTCCGTCTCGACGGCACAGTTGCTGTAGTAACCGGAGCCGGCCGTGGAATTGGCCGTGGAATTGCGCTCGGCCTTGCCGATGCTGGTGCAGATGTTGTTATTACTGCACGCCGTGAAAACGAACTCGATGAAGTTGCTGCACAAATTGCCAAGCGTGGACGCAAAGCAATCAAGGTGGTTGCCGACATCACCGCAGCCGAAACCATTCCTACTCTTGTCGATACTGCAATGAGCACCTTTGGTCGCATCGACACTTGGGTCAGCAATGCTGGAACATCAGATCACCCAGGCAACTTCTCGTTCGATGAATTTCCAGAATGGCACTGGGACAATCAGCACGCATTGAACTTGCGCCCACACTTTGTTGCTTCACGTGCCTGCTCGGCAATTATGAAGCCAGGCTCATGCCTTATTGGTATTTCTTCCATCGCTGCTTTGAAGGCTGCTGTGAACTTCAGTGCATATGGCTCTGCAAAAGCTGGCATGAATGCGCTTTCAGTGACCATGGCAACTGAGCTTGGTCCGAAGGGAATTCGTTCCAACATCGTGTCACCCGGCAACGTGCCAACTGAGTCGACATTCAAAATCGGTGGAATCACCGAAGAAATGTTGCCTGCCATTGCGGCACGCGTTCCCATTGGTCGCTTAGGTACCCCAACCGACTGCGCAGCTGCAGTGGTGTGGCTTGCTTCACCTGCAGGTTCGTGGGTCACTGGTCAAAACATCGTGGTGTCGGGCGGGCAATAAAGCCCGTCTACCGCGACTTTTTTTGAGTCGCGCGTGCTCTCCGCTTACTAAAGACACTGCGCTTTTGCGAACGTTGCACCACTGTGCAATGAATCGTAAAAGTTCTGCATTTGCTTGGCCTTCTACTGCCTGAGCATGAAGCCGAATACGCACGTATTCAGCAGTAATAGCTGCAATTTCTGACTTCTTTGCCCCAGGAACAGCGCGAACAAATAGGTTCATTCCTGTGGCAGTGACCTCCCACCACGGGTGAGGGTCGTTCATATGGGCTCTATTTTGCCGCGAAGGTTACTGGCAGGTGCCAGCACGTATGAAGTTCTCCATAGCCGCGTGACTTCAACACGGGTTGTGCGCCGGGTGCCAGCTTCAAGTTGCTCGTTGCATCGAGAAGTGCGTGCGATGCAATTGTTGCTACATCGCGCGTGATGGCATAGAGCGATCGCGGCCGACCCACGGGAAGTGCGGGGAATTTCGATGGCGTGCCAAGTGCTGGTGTAATGCCTGCTGGCAAACCGTCGGCGCGGTATTGGCCGCGTGGTTCACGTTGCACAAGGTCTTTACGCCCAACAATGAATTGGTCGGCATCGGCGAAAATTGTTTCGTCGCGGTTTGCGCCAGCTGCGGAACAAATAACTAGCGCACCTTCGGGAATGAGCAATCCAAAACGTTCTACTTCACGCTTCGCGAATCGCTCGCCGCTCAATACGGGAGTGGAATGACGAAGTGTTTCTAGGTATGCGTATTTCACTAAACGCCTCGTGTTGTTGACCATGTTGAGTTGTTCAGGATGCGTCAGCAATAAAAACCACATGTTGGCAAGTGCGCCGTGAAGTGTTTCGTGGTCGCCTTCGAGCAGCGTTGCAACAACGTCGTGGGCGTCAATTGCGGGTCCGTCTATTTCCAAAGTGGCAAGGGCCGACAACACATCGTCTTGTGGGTCTGCGCGACGTGCGGCAAGCAGTGGCGTGAAGTAGCTAACGAGTTGCAGCATCGCTTGTTTGCCGGCTTCTTGGTTTGCTGTGTTCCATCTGAAACCACGTTGCATGCGTAGGTAACGCTCGGCGAATACAGGAAGATCTGCATCGGGGATGCCCCATGTGCGACCAAGTAACTGCAACGGAAATACGGCGGCAAATTCGGTGGCAAGGTCTGCTGTTCCGCGCTTTGCGAACGCTTCAACTATTTCGCGCGCAACAACAGGTGCATGCTTGTCGATACCGGCAGCTTGCGCGGTGAGGAAGGGAACGTTGTTGCGTAGGTCGCGTCCAAAAGTAGCAAGACCATAAAACCAACGCTTTGAACGAGTGGCAAAGTTTGCGCTGTCTACAAGTACTGAAGTGACGTCGTTGTAGTGAGTAATCCAAAATGCATTGCCCTGCCAGTCGCGAAACGATGGCCCGTAGTTGCGAAGGCTCGCAAGAAGTGTGTAGGGGTCGTCGAGGTAGTCTTGCGTGCGCAATTGCCCAGGTTTTACTGGTGGCGGTGAACCAACACGTTCACGTTGGTAGACCTCGTAACTGCGGTAACCAGCTTCGTCGTCACCGGCTGCGGCTTCGTGCTCAACGGTAGGTGAGCCATAGTCAGCCGACATTTACATCGCCTCAAATTCAAGCCAGAGTTCATTGATGGCACCCAAACCGATGGGAGCAAGTGAGACTCCATCAATGTCTTTGGCCATGCGCTCGGTGGCTATGCGTACGTTTTTAATGCGCTTCGACATGATGCTTGAACCAATGCTGCCTTCTTGATGCGAGATCCATGCTCCTGGGCACAGGTGCGGCCCCACACCAAAGGCCATGTGGTTAGTGCGTCCATCTTTTTTGTAGCCCGAGCGAAGAATCTTCTCGCTGTAGAGGTCGTTACGGAAAATGTCGAACTTCTCGGGGTCGGCAAAGATGCGCTCGTCGTGGTTGGCAGAAAAGTCGACCATATGCATGAGCGAACCAGCAGGAACCTTGACGCCTTGTAGTTCAACATCGAAGGTGTTCTGGCGTGGTTGCCCACCGATAGAAGATGAGTGTCGCAATGTCTCGTGGAATGCTGCGTCCCACAACGGGTCGTTGTTGAGAACGGCTTCCATTTGGTCGGGGTGCTGTAGCAACAGATACCACATATTCAAAATGGCACCGCGTGTGGTTTCACCGCCGCCACCAACAATGAGTGCAATGTTTGAAGTGATTTCTTCAGTGGAAAGCACGTCACCATCGACAATTGTTTTGCACAGTTCAGAAATGATGTCGGGTGCAACCTCGTTGCCTTCATCGTCAAGCAAGAAGTTTGGCTTCAACCGGCGTTCTTCAACGATGCTCTCGACAAAATCTTCAAGATCTTGGCGAGCCATGAGGCCTTTTTGCTCATAGTCGCGGCCACCAATGCCGCCCATCATGTACTTGTACCAGTAGTAGAACTTGTCGCGAGCTTCGTCGGGAAAGCCAAGCACCTGACACACCACGCGAATGGGGAACTCGTTCGCAAATGCCTTGCCAAGCTCCATGGTGTACTTGCCGGTTGCTGGGTCGTACTCGGTCATGCCCGATTCGGGGTTAAACCACTCGTCGATCATTTCATTGGCAAGTTTGCAAATGGCGCCAATGCGTTTGGTGAGCGCGGCACCTACTAGGTGACGACCATAAAGATTACGACGTCGGCTGTGTTCAATTCCGCTGAGCTCGAGTTGAGTGTTTCCCAACACGTGATTCGAACTGCCTTTGGGAATGGTGTTGTAACCAAGACCATCGAAATAGCATTCGGCGATGTCGTTGTAGCGCGTGACGAAATAGCAGTTGTGTAATTTGTCGTGGTACACGGGGTAGTGGTCGCGCAAGATGCGGTAGTACGGATAAGGGTTGCGTTGAAATTCACGTGAGTCGAAAATACGTGGGTCGAAGAGGGGAACGCCATTTGCGTCGTGGCCCATGTCGTAGGCAGTACCCAACGGCATGAGTGGAAAGTCGAACGTTTGGGTTGATGCGGTATCGGCATCTACCTCATAGGCGGCGGCAACTTTTTTGCGGAGATCTTCAGCAAGTGACATCGGTAGTCCTTTGTGAGAATGGTAGGGATGCCAAACCTCTTGACATAGTGCAACTATACGTCGGCTGAACAATGCTTCTTCTAGGCGGACTATGGTCGGGCTTATGAACGCATCATTAAAAGGACGCCGGGCACTCGTGACCGGGGCAGCAGATGGACTCGGAAAAGCATTCGCATTGGCATTGGCCCACGCCGGGGCCGACGTAGCAGTGTGCGATATCAACAGTTCGGTCAGTGCTGTTGCTGATGAATTAAAAGCTGCCGGCGTCAAGTCGTATAGCGCAGTTGCCGACGTTGCCAATGAGAAGCAGATTAAAAAGTTTGTAGACGATGCAGCAATAGCGTTGGGTGGTCTCGACTTGGTCATCAGCAATGCGGGCGTTGTGCGCATAACGGCACCAACAAAAGATTCATGGGAAAAAACAGTTGACGACTTCGATGCGGTCATTGGCGTGAACTATCGCGGCGTATACCTCACTGGCCGCGCGGCAATTCCGCATCTCATCAAACAAGGTGGTGACCTCATCAACATCACCACCGATCACATTCATAACTGCGGATATCCAGTCATCACCCACGACCACACCGACGATTGCAAATGGAAAGACATGCAGCGTTCGCCAGTTGGGGGCAACGGCTTCGATGTCTATGACTCATCGAAGTGGGCAATTAAAGGTCTCACCAATACATGGGCGCGCGGTCTTGCCGAACATGGCGTGCGCGTGAACTCATTTGGTATGGGTGCTACTGCTACTCCGATGTATTTAGGATTTGTTGGCGACAAGCCAACTCCTGCCGGAACAATGATGCCTGCCGATGTGGCCGCAGTTGTTGTGGAACTCATCAATGAAGGTCCGCAGGGTCGCACGGGAGACTGCATCCAAGTATGGGCTGGTCATCCCACGTTCTTGCGACCAGTTGGTCTTGAAGGGCTCCTCACTGCACGTGACCTCGGTAGGTAGTGGTGTCGCAGAAAACATTTCCACACGAAAACTTAGAACTCATCAAGAATGCAGCAACCAAGCTCAGCCCGTGGGCGCACCTTGCAACGGTAGGCAAAGACAACAGGCCCGATGTGGTGCCTGTGCACCCGTGCTGGGAAGGCGATGTGTTGTGGGTACTCGTTGGCAATACGTCGGTGAAGTCAAAAAATATTGCCCACAACAATCATGTGGCTTTTCATTGGCAGGTAACGGAAAGCGGTGATGGTGTAGAGGTATGGGGAACTGCCACTCTGCATTCCGATGTGGAAACGAAAAAGCGTTTATGGAGTGGCGTATTTGACTACGACCTCAATGCATTTGCACCAGGCGGGCCAGAGAATTCGCCCGACACAGGGTTTATGCGCATTGAGCCATACCGCGCCATTTACTTGCCGCAATATGGGATGGGTGGCCGCACCGAATGGCGCAAGGGATGACGAATAGGCTTTCTCAACTCAACAGATCTGTTACGGGTAAGGCAGTCATCGTCACTGGCGCAGCGAGCGGCATGGGCCGCGCGACCGCACATCTCTTTGCCGATGAAGGCGCACGAGTAGTGGTTGCCGACTTAGGTGAAGAGCGTGTGGCAAAAGTAGTTGCAGAAATCACCGCGGTGCATGGTGCGAACAACGTTGTAGGGGTGGCGGCCGACGTTACCTCTGATGCCGATCGCCGGCGAGTAGTTGACACATGCCTATCGCAATTTGGCGTGATAGATGTTCTGGTGAACAACGCGGGAATTAGCGTGAGCTCTTCGGTGTTTGCTGAAGATGATGAGTTTTTAACAGCTTGGGATAACACACTTGCGGTGAATGTAAGCGCACAAGCACATTTCATTCGCCTCGTCGTTCCGCATATGCGCAGCGCAGATATTGCAGGACGCATCATCAACATTGCTTCTACTGAGGCAATAGTTGCGACACCGGGTTTAGCCGCATATACGGCAGCAAAACATGGGGTGGTGGGCCTCACGAAAAGTATGGCAACTCAACTGGGGCGTTATGGAATTACGGTCAATGCCGTGTGCCCTGGCCCTATTAACACCAACATGACTGCCGATATTCCGAAAGATGCAAAAGAAAAATATGCGCATCGCAAGGTGCCCTTGAAGCGCTACGGAGAACCAGAAGAAGTGGCACATATGACTTTGAATTTGGCGATGCCGGCTTCTTCATTTGTGAATGGTGCTGTTGTCGTTGTTGACGGCGGCATGACTATTCAGCATTAACAATGAGAAGAGTCACCCCGTATTTGTTATCTGTGTTGCTGGTTGTTGCAGTGCTGTTGTCGTCAACTTCGGTGTGGGCAAACAAGCAAGTCACAAATTCCAACTACTTTGTCAAAACCGTCACCCCGCTAGCGGATGCCCCTGTTGTGCAGCAAGAAGTGTCTGAGAAAATCACGCAAGC
>JAPKZV010000167.1 GCA_026393585.1 Actinomycetota bacterium | reverse complement strand
ATGAGTGTGAAGTTGAATAACAACTACTCGGGTGCCGAATTGGAGTTCCCCCGTCAAGGCGTCACCAATGCCGGTCTCGCGGTAGGGGAAGTGGTGGCGTGGCCAAGTTTGGTGACCCACCCTCATGCCAGTGCCCCCATTACGGGTGGTGTGAAGTACAGCCTCACCATTTGGTGTGAGTTGCCCATTGACATGGGTGGGATGCAACTAGGGTAAATACACCTTATGAAACACTTTCGTCATATTTTGAGCGCTGGGAGCGTGGTGGGCATTGTTGCCTGCGCGGTGCTTGGGGTGGCGGGAGTTTCCGGTGTGGCACAAGCGGCCAAGCGGGCCGATGTGGTGGTGTCGGCCCCGCGTGAATTGGCTCCGTACCCCTTTGCGCTGGTGGCGGTGGGCCAAAAAGATGGCACCGACACCGCGGTCATTCAGTTGCGGCTCTCCGACCTGGGCTTTTGGTTGAAGACCGTCGATGGCAAGTTCGACCTCACCACGAAGCAAGCGGTGATGGCGTATCAGAAGTATGTGGGCATTACTGCAACGGGAAGTGTTGATGCGAAAACTGCAGCAGCTTTGGCGATGGCGCAGTTTCCTGCAGCTGGCCAGGCAAGCCGGGGCGATGTTGTTCAGGTAGATAAAAAACGACAGTTGGCATTTGTGATGCGTGAAGGCATCACGGTGATGGCACTCAATGTTTCCACCGGAAACGACAAACCATACGAAGAACCCGATGCGAATTCGCCCGGTGAGATGTTGAAGGGTGTGGCGTTAACACGTGAAGGAAAGTTTCACGTGCAGCGCCGTCGCACCGAAGGTTGGTGGGAAGGCGACATGGGCCCTATTTATCGCCCCATTTATTTCGACGGCGGCATTGCGTTTCACGGCAGTGCAGTGGTGCCGGCGTACCCCGCTTCGCATGGTTGTATTCGCGTGAGTGTGCCTGCAATGGACATGTTGTGGGAAACGGGCGTTCTTGAATTCGATGCACGGGTGTGGGTGTACTAGCAATATTTGTTCCTACACTTAATGCATGGGTGACCTTTTCGGCAAGCAGCGCGTAGGCATTTTTGTTGTTGCTTACAATGCTCAAGCCACATTGTCGGCAGTGCTTGACCGCATACCAGAAAATGTTGCACAAGAAGTTTCTGAAGTTTTGGTGTGTGACGATGCGAGCATCGACTCAACGCACGATGCTGCGTTGGCGTACAAGAGAACTCACGACAACTTGCCTATGCACGTTGTTCGCCATCCGGTGAATTTGGGGTACGGGGGAAACCAAAAGTTTGGTTACAACCTTGCCACCGAAATGGGCATCGACATTGTTGTGCTCTTGCATGGTGATGGGCAATATGCGCCTGAAGTAATGCTCGACTTGCTGGCGCCGTTGTTGGTGGGTCGTGCAGATGCAGTTTTTGGTTCGCGCATGATGCAAGGCGGAGCGGCACGCGATGGTGGTATGCCGTTTTATAAGTACATCGGAAATAAAATTTTGACGAAGTATGAAAACGCGATGGCCGGTGCGTCGCTCTCGGAATGGCATAGCGGGTACAGGGCGTATCGTGTGTCGGCACTTCAGCAGTTGCCTTTAGACACCTACTCCAATGGTTTTGACTTCGATACTCAAATTATTTTGGGGTTGTTGAATTCCCAAGCACGCATTGTGGAAGTTCCTATACCAACGTACTACGGCGATGAAATTTGTTATGTCGATGGAATGAAATATGCCAAAGACATATTTATTCACGCTTCGCAATACCGCTTGAACAAGATGGGCTTTGGCCAAAGTGCTTCACACTCAGACGCCCAGGCATACGAATATAAAAGCGACCCCTCTAGTTCACATGGCATGTTGCTGAAATATATGGCTCAACGAAGTGCCGCCGATGTCATTGACCTTGGTTGCAGTGATGGTGTGTTGAGTATGCAAATGCGGAGTTTGGGTCACGTTGTTACTGGTGTTGATATTGAAGAACATGCACAGGTATTTGGGCGTGTAGATAAATTCATTCAGGCGAATTTAGATGCTGGTTTACCGAGTTCTTTGTCGAGTGAGTGCGATGTGGTGGTGTGCGCCGATGTTTTAGAGCACGTGCGCGAGCCCGAAGCTTTGCTCGCACAAATTGCGCCGCTGTTGCGACCAGGTGGAGCAGTGCTTGCAAGCATTCCCAACTTTGGACATTGGTACCCGCGCATACGAACGGTTTTAGGTATTTTTGATTACGACCGTCGGGGAATCCTCGACAGGGGCCATGTTCGATTCTTTACGCGTCGTAGTTTTGAGCGTATGGCACGCATGGCTGGCTATGAGGTGTATCGCATTGGTGCAACTGGTTTGCCAATTGATGTTGCCGACAGAGGTGGGAAAGAGGGTTTCTCTCGTCGCCTGCGCCCTATTCGTGCTGTCGACAAGTTGCTCGTGAAAATTCGCCCGCAGTTGTTTGCTTATCAGTTCATTTACGAACTCAAGCGCTAAGCGCAAATAATTTGCGCTAAGAGCGCTTGCGAATGCTGATGCTCTTGCCAACAGAGCTATTGCAATTTCCAGTGGCAAGGTCGAAACGCCAGCCGTGCAATGAGCACACGAGTTCGTCGCCTTCAATGGATCCGAATGTGGAAAGGTCTGCTTGACGATGTGGGCAGAAACGCTCCACTATGTAATCGCCTACTTGAACTTCATCTTGTGACATGGTGGGCTCTGTTGCTCGTCGGTACGCTTCAATTTCAGTGCGGCTCATCCGTTCAACAGACAAACTCTTGAAGAAATTATAAAGGTTCTCGTTGAAATCTCCATCGCGCCACGCGCGAAAACGTGCCGAGAGGAAGAGGGCATTCGACCAGTCGACGGCTTTTGCCGCAACAACAGTTTCCAACAACTCGCGCTGAATAATGAAGCGGTACCTGTAGGGCTGGTTGGTGTATTTCTGCACATCGCCATATTCAAAGTGAATGTAAATGCCCAGGTCATCGGCAGTGGGCTCGGCACCAGCTGCGCTGACTGTTTGAATGAGGCAGTTACCGCCTGCACCCATCGACACCGTGGGGCACATGGCGAGAAGAGGGCGGAACCAACTTTGAATATTGGCCAGCAGCTTCTCGGTGGGCGCAAGCCAGGTGGCTTTGTGCGCAGCGAGCCAAGGCATCCAGTCGGCCTGATACTCGGCCAAGTACTCACCGATGTTGTTCCAGGTGTTGTGCAGTGCTTCATCGCTGACGGGGTGAGTCACCGCAACATCGTTGGGTGAAATATCAATCACAGTGCCGGGCATATTGAGAATGCCGGTGTGACCTTGTGCAGCAAGGCGCGAAACGAAATCTGGCTGATGC
>JAPKZV010000238.1 GCA_026393585.1 Actinomycetota bacterium | reverse complement strand
CTTGATGTTGACGCACTGTGTACCAGCGGTTCAACCAGGCCAAGAAGATGAATGGATCGGACTCGCGAAAGAGCATTTCGCTGGCACCATCGTCTTAGGGCCAGATCTCACCTCAGCAGAGGCATAAAGAAACTTTTGGTTGCGCAGAGGTAACTAATAGAAATTATTAATGAGTAACCGAGTGCCTCGGTTCGCCCACCGCCTGCGATGCAATACGATGCATCTGTGGCATCCATCCGACTCGTCGGCGTTTCCAAACACTTTGGCGACGTCAAAGCCGTCGACAATGTTTCATTAGACATTGCCGACCGCGATTTCATGATCCTTCTCGGCCCTTCGGGTTGTGGCAAATCAACTTTGCTACGAACGATTGCTGGGCTCGAAGACCCAACCGCTGGTGAAGTGTGGATCGGCGACAAGATGGTCAACGATGTTGAACCTAAAGACCGTGATGTATCAATGGTCTTTCAGAGTTACGCGTTGTATCCACACAAATCGGTGCAGGCCAATATTGAATTTCCATTGAAGGTTCGTGGTGTTGACAAAGCCGAACGCGCTGAAGCCGCCAAACAAGCCGCCGAAGTTTTAGGCCTGACTCCATATCTTGAGCGTCGACCCGGTGCGCTATCGGGTGGTCAGCGTCAACGCGTTGCTTTGGCTCGCGCCATTGTGCGTCAACCTGCGGTGTTCTGCATGGACGAGCCGCTTTCAAACCTAGATGCCAAGTTGCGCGCCGAGACTCGTGCCGAACTTGTCGCATTGCATCATCGACTCGACGCAACTTTTGTCTACGTCACTCACGACCAAGTTGAAGCAATGACCATGGGCAACCGCATCGCAGTCATGCGTGATGGAATCATCGAACAAGTTGGCACGCCCAAAGATGTCTACGACAAACCAGCCTCGGTATTCGTTGCTGAGTTCATTGGCACACCACCTATGAATATTTTTCCAGCAGGCAGCGTCGAAGCAGCAGATCATCTTGTGGGCGCACGACCCGAGCACACACATCTCGCAACAACAGGTGTTGCGGCGACTGTTGCGCTCGTCGAGCATCTGGGTCACGAAATTCAAGTTGTATGCACAATTGATTCTGAGCATCGCGCGACTGTTCGATTGCCAACTGGCACCGAAGTTCCAAGCAACGGGTCACCGGTCTTTTTGACCGCGGATGAAAATCATCGCCACCGTTTCAATGTCGAGACGGGTCTCAGGATTTCTTGATGGCCATTAAGTCGCGTCGTCTGCGAGAGATCCCTTTGGCGTTTGCCATGTTGGGACCTTCACTGCTCGTGCTCCTCACATTTGTGTTGTATCCACTTGGTAAAGCAGTGTGGCTCGGGCAACAAACGTGCGATGTTCAAGGAAAGAATTGCAAATCGGTTGGCTGGGGTCAATACACCAACGTCATTAAGAGTGATCAGTTTCAGCACGCACTGTGGGTCACGGTCAAGTTCGCCATGATCACCGTTCCGATTGGATTGGTGCTAGGTGTTGGGCTTGCAGTACTTGCTGACAAGCAACTACGTGGCATGCGATTCTTTCGCACGATCTTTAGCAGCACCATTGCTACATCGGTTGCCGTTGCCTCTTTGATGTGGTTGTTCTTGTTGCAACCATCTGTTGGTGTCCTAGCCAATCTCAGTTGGCTGCACAACATCTTCCCCGTGATCAAAGAGCCCGGATTACTCAATGACTCGGGCACCGCGTTGTGGTCAGTTGGAATCTCATCAATCTGGGCCAACCTTGGCTTCACTTTTATTTTGGTCACAGCTGGATTGCAAAGTGTTCCCAAAGAAATGCACGAGAGCGCCTACGTCGACGGCGCTGGTGGTTGGATGCGCTTCACCAACGTGACATTGCCACTCATTTCACCAACACTCTTGTTCACAACAGTTGTTTTAACCTCGCGAGCGTTCCAGGCGTATGGCGAAATGGACCTACTCACCAATGGTGGGCCAATCCCCCAAGACTCAACGACGACTGTGACGTATCTGATTTATGGAAGTAGTTCAATCATCAAGAACAACGATGGTTTGCAGGCCGCGGTTGCGGTGTTGTTGTTTGTCATCTTGCTCGCACTGTCGGCTTTGCAGTTCCGTGGTTTCGGAAAGCGAGTGCACTATGGCTCTTGATACTGCACCCAAAGGCTGGCGCTCGTTTGCCCGCTATTCAATGTTGACCATCGTTGCATTATTCATTTTGTTCCCCGTCTACACAACTGTCATCGCCGCTTTGAAACCAGGCAACAAAGTTCTTGATAATCCGCTTCTACCCAATGCATTCACACTTGATGTTCTGAAGAACGCCTGGACCGAAGGTCGTCTCGGTCGCTACTTGATGAACACAACGGTCGTTGCCCTGATCATCACGTCGGTTCAACTAGTGACGTCGATTGCCTCGGCCTACGCATTTTCGTTCTTGAAGTTCCCGCTCAAGCGATTGGTTTTCGGCATCTTCTTATCAACCCTGTTGGTTCCACTTGAAGTCACTCTGGTGATCAATCGCCGCACGATTGATTCACTCGGTTGGCTGAACTCATTCCAAGGTTTGACCGTCCCTTTTATTGCGACGGCATTCGGAACCTTCTTGCTCCGCCAAGTTTTTATGCAGATTCCCCCCGATCTTCGTGAGGCTGCACAAATGGATGGCCTCGGTCATTGGGGCTTCATGAAAGAAGTTGCAATACCGCTCGTGCGACCTACTTTGGGCGCACTCGGGCTCTTCTCGTTCTTAGCAAGTTGGAACCAATACCTGTGGCCGTCTCTCATCACTACCGAAGATGACATGAACACTGTACAAACAGGCTTGAGACACTTGGCGTCGTCCGACCTTGACAAGCCAAACTTGATTATGGCGGGAACGATCATTGCTGCAGTTCCGATTTTGATTGTCTTAGTCGTATTCCAAAAACAATTAGTGCGTGGGCTTACCGCCGGCGCAGTGAAAGGATGAAATGAAAACCCCCAATAAATCCCGTCTATTACTTGCTGGTTTGACCGCAAGTGCTTTGTTGTTTGCCTCATGTGGAGGTGGTGGAAGTAGTTCCATCATCGACTCTGGCAACACTGAAGCCCCTGCAACAGATGGCAGCAGTGCACCAACAGCGGCACCCACCACTGTCGCAACACCATTGGCATCGTTGCCCCCATGTGACACAACGGCACTTGATTCAGTCACCGAGACCATTGACATCACGTTCTGGCATGGCATGAATGGCGACCTCGAAGATGCACTGACTGCTTTGACTGCTGAGTACAACGCTTCACAGACCAAAGTGAACGTGTCACTTGAAAACCAAGGTGGTTACGAACAAACTCTCGACAAGTATCTGCAGAGCAGTCAAGACAGCCGCCCCGAAATGGTGCAGGCTCCCGAATACGCCGTGCAGGTCATGGGTGACACCGATTCAAATGTTCCCGTTGGTGCATGTATTGAATCGGCTGCTTACGACACCTCTGACTTCTTGCCCA
>JAPKZV010000227.1 GCA_026393585.1 Actinomycetota bacterium | reverse complement strand
GAAAGGTGTTAGCAGCTGAGGCTGGCAATGACCGTGCACTCGGAAAACTTGAAGGCACCCCTTTCAAGGCAGCACAATTCGCCGATCCGCAAGCTAGTCGTATTGGTGAGGCTGTTATTGCAAGGGGTTATGCACTGACTCTCGACGGTGGACCAAGTGTGACAACGGGGATCGTATCTGCGTTGAATCGCACTATTACCACTGAAAATGGCGCATTAAATGGTTTGATTCAAACCGACACAGCAATTTCATCGGGTAACTCAGGCGGACCATTAGTGAATTACAAAGCAGAAGTTGTTGGCATCAATACTGCTGTTGCTCGTGGTGACAACTCCACTGCGGCAAACAATATTGGGTTTGCAGTTTCTACAAAAGAAGTTTTACGCGTTGTGGAACTTTTGCGGAAGCAGGCCAATGGTGAAAAACGCAAGGAAGGTTATTTAGGCGTAGGTCTTTCTGATCGTGATGACGGTGGGCAAGGCGCAGTTATCGCAAACGTTCAATCTGGATCACCAGCAGCAAAAGCTGGTGTGAAGGAAGGTGATGTGGTGTTGGCAATTAATGATGAACCCATTACCGGACGTGCAGGAATGATTGCCATCGTTCGTGATGCATTGCCAGAAGAAACCATCACGATGAAATTGGAACGCGGCAAAGAGATCATCACTGTGAAGGCAACACTCACCGAACGCACAACAACAGGCTGAGTGATGCAACAACACGTCACACAAGAGCACGTTCAGTTATATGAACGAGATGGTGTGGTGGTGTTGCGCAATGTGTTGCCGAGCGAACTCATTGAAGAACTGGGTGCTGGAGTGAGGGCCAATATGAGCTCACCAAGTGCGTTGGCCAATGAGTACACACCCTCAGGTTCAGGGGGTCGCTTTTTCGACGACTATGTGAATTGGCACACCATTCCCGCGTTTCAACGCGCGGCGCTCACTGGGGTCCTCCCAGGCCTTGCTGCTGGGCTCTTGGGGGTGGCACGACCACGGTTCTTCCACGAGCACGTACTGGTGAAAGAAGCAGGAACCGTGACCCCCACCCCTTGGCACCATGACGACCCGTATTACGGGGTCGATGGAGTGGAAAACGTCAGCTTATGGGTTCCCCTCGACCCCGTTCCTGCGTCCATTGCCCTGCGCTGCATCCGGGGGAGCCACCGCTGGGGGAAGCGCTTCATTCCCCGAAAATTTGTGAACCAAGAGGCATATATCACAAATGCACAAGGTTTTGAACACCTGCCCGACCACGAAATATTGGAAAATGACCCTAATATCGGTCTTTTCCCCGCCGAAGTGGGCGATGTCGTCGCTTTTCACTTTCGCACCCTGCACAGCGCCCCGGGTACAGAGCACCACAACGCAGGCCGCAGAGTGGTGAGTTTTCGCTATGTGGGTGACGATGCGCGCTGGGCGCAGCGACCCTGGACCACCTCGCCGCCATTCCCTGACAATGGCCTCAACCCAGGCGATCTCCTCGACGAAGCCCGTTTCCCCCTCACAAACTGAGGGTTCTCGGCGCGGTATGTCCCGTTTTCCGGGACATACCGCGCCGAGAACCCTTCTTGGATTGGGGGGTGGGACGAGGAGTTCCCCCCGATAGAGTTTCCGTCTGCCCGAGGGGAGACCCAACGGCAACTGTTCTACAACCGACGTCTGTGTGCGCCCGTCCGGCGGGTACCACATAGCAACAACTGAAATACGTGCTCCGCCGGCCTGCCGCGCGGAGCATTTGCGTGAATAGACAACTAGAAGACACAACAACCCACTAATACAACAACGAAGAGGGCTGCCGTTATGGCACAAAAAGCGATCGTCGGCGAAAAGGTCGGCATGACACAAGTGTGGGGCGATGACCAGCGCGTCATCCCCGTCACTGTGCTTCGTGTCGAACCTGCTCGCGTTGTCCAAGTCAAAACAGGTGAGCGCGACGGGTACACCGCCGTGCAAGTTACCTATGGCTCCAAGGACGCAAAGAAATTAACCAAACCAGAAGCTGGGCATTTTGCTACAGCTGGCGTTGCTCCTGGTCGTCGTATAGTTGAGTTACGACTCGACTCCATCGATGGCTTTGTTGTCGGTCAAGAAATTGCCGTCGACACATTGACAGTCGGCGAGCGCGTCGACGTCACTGCAGTGAGCCGCGGTAAAGGTTTTGCCGGTGGTATGAAGCGTCACAACTTCGCTGGCCAAGGCGCAAGCCATGGTAACCACAAGCATCACCGTGCCCCAGGGTCAATTGGTTCATGCTCATTTCCTGGTCGCGTTTTCAAAGGTTTGAAAATGGCTGGTCACATGGGTCACGACCAAGTCACCACTCTCAACTTGGAAGTTGTCCAAGCCGACATGGAGCGTGGTTTGTTGTTGGTAAAGGGTTCGGTTCCCGGACCAAACGGTGGCGTTGTCATTGTGCGCAACGCAGTGAAGGCGAAGTGACGTCATGACAACCATAACTATTAAAAACACTTCAGGTAAAGATTCAGGAACAGTTGAACTCGACGCTTCAACTTTCGGTGTTCAACCAAATGTTCCTGTAATGCACCAAGTTGTTACTGCGCAGCTTGCACATCGTCGTGCAGGTACGCAAAGCACGAAAACTCGTGCAGAAGTTTCCGGTGGTGGTCACAAGCCAGGAAACCAAAAAGGTGGCGGTGGAGCTCGTCAGGGTTCAACCCGTTCACCTCATTACAGCGGTGGTGGTATTGCGCTGGGGCCAAAGCCTCGCAAATACACACAGCGCACACCGAAAAAAATGGTGCGTCTTGCGTTGAAGTCGGCACTATCTGATCGCGTCAACACCGAGCGTCTTGTTGTTGTTGACGATTGGGGTTTCGCCGAGCCAAGCACTAAAAAAGCAATTGCAACTTTAGAAGCACTCGGTATTACAACGTCAGTTCTTATTGTGGTTGATTCAAAAGATATTGCAGTAGCAAAAAGCTTCCGCAACTTGTTTCACGCACAAGTTATTCAAGTGAACGAGCTCAACGCGTACGACGTGTTGTGCAATGAGTGGATCATCTTTTCGAAGTCCACTCTTCCAGTTGAGAAAGCAGCTCAGTGATGAAAGATCCACGCGACATCATCTTGAAGCCGATTGTTTCAGAGAAGTCATACGCCCTCATCGAACGCGGTGTGTATACCTTCGAAGTTTCACCTGCTGCAAGTAAGCCAGAAATTCACGATGCAATTGAAGCCATCTGGGGCGTCAAGGTTGCAAAAGTGAACACAATGAACCGTAAGGGCAAAGTACGTCGCACACGTGGTACCAACCGCGTTGGCGCACGTAAAGATTCAAAGCGCGCAGTCGTCACGCTTGTAGCCGGCAACGAAATTCCGTTGTTCGAGAGCTGATCGTTAGGAACCAAGGAACCACGTCATGGGAATTCGCAAACGTAAACCAACGAGCGCCGGTCGTCGCTTTCAGACAGTCTCCGATTTCGCAGAAATCACAAAGAGCACTCCTGAAAAGACACTTCTCGCTCCAAGTCCACGAACTGGTGGACGTAACTCATATGGTCGCAAGACTGCTCGTCACCGCGGTGGTGGCCACAAGCAGCAGTACCGCATTGTCGACTTCAAGCGCAACAAAGATGCAATCACTGCAAAAGTTGTTGCTATTGAATACGATCCAAACCGCACGTGCCGTATTGCACTTTTGCATTACGCCGACGGTGAAAAGGCATACATCTTGGCTCCTAAGGGTCTCGAAGTAGGCCAGCATGTTTCTTCAGGTCAAGGTGCAGACATCAAGCCAGGTAACGCAATGCCGTTGCGTTACATGCCGGTTGGTACCACGGTGCACAACGTTGAGTTGCGCCCAGGCCAGGGTGGCAAAATTGCACGCTCTGCAGGTATGGCAGTTCAGCTTGTTGCAAAGGAAGGCGAGTTCGCCACTTTGCGTATGCCAAGTACTGAAATGCGTCGAGTACTCATCGATTGCCGCGCCACTGTTGGCGAAGTAGGCAACTCTGAGCACGAGCTCATCAAAATCGGTAAGGCTGGTCGTAACCGCTGGAAGGGTGTCAAGCCACAAACTCGTGGTGTTGCCATGAACCCAGTCGACCACCCACTTGGTGGTGGTGAAGGTAAAACTTCTGGTGGACGTCCTGCAGTGTCGCCTTGGGGTAAGCCCGAGCGTCGTACACGCGACAAGAACAAGCCATCACAGCAACTCATTGTTCGCCGGCGTCGTTCCGGCAAGGGTCGGAGGTAATCCATGTCTCGCAGTCTTAAAAAAGGTCCATTCATCGACGAGCACTTGCTCAAGAAAGTCGATGCAATGAACTCTGAAACAGAGCGCCGCATCATCAAAACGTGGTCGCGTCGTTCCACAGTGATCCCCGACATGGTGGGTCACACCATCGGTGTTCACGACGGACGCAAGCACGTTCCTGTCTACATCAGCGAATCAATGGTGGGTCACAAGCTTGGTGAATTTGCGCCAACACGTACCTTCCGTTTCCACGCTGGCCAAGAAAAGAATGTGAAGGGCAAGTAATGACCGGACCAAAGCTCAATGAGTTCTCGTTCGTTGCAGGCGAGAAAACAGGTACGAAAGCTGTAGCCCGCTGGGTACGCATGTCGGCCAAAAAAGTTCGCCCTGTACTCGATCTCATTCGTGAGAAAGATGTGCAATCAGCAGACGAGATCTTGCAGTTCACTACTCGTGAAGCAGCACACGTTGTGCGTAAGTTGCTCGCATCTGCAGTAGCTAACGCAGAGAACAACGATCAACTCGACCCTGAAACACTTTATGTCAAGGCATGTTTTGCCGATGAAGGACCAACGCTCAAGCGTTTCCGTCCTCGCGCAAAAGGTCGTGCTGGTCGTATCAACAAGCGCACTTGCCACATCACTGTGGTTGTTGCTCAACTTGGTGACGATCGTCTTGCAGTCTTGCAAGCAAAAAATGCTGGTCGCGGAGTGGCACCAGCAACCGCTGCACGTCGTGCTCGCGTAGAGCGCAGCCGGCAACGTGCTGCAGCAAGCGCTGCAGCAACAACAGAATCTGACAACACGTCAACTGACGCTCCAGAAACGAACGAGGAGAACTGATGGGCCAGAAGGTCAATCCCTACGGCTTCCGTCTCGGTATTACTACCGACTGGAAGAGCCGCTGGTTCAGCACACGCGAATATAAGGAATATCTCACCGAAGACTGGAAAATTCGTGAGTACCTTATGGGAGCTTTGTCTGACGGCGCAGTAAGCCGCATTGAAGTAGAGCGGACCCGCGACAAATTGCGTATCGATGTGCACACTGCACGTCCTGGCATCGTCATTGGTCGTAAGGGTGCAAAAGCCGATGAGCTGCGCACAGGTCTTACACGCATTACTGGCAACCAAAAAGTACAACTCAACATTGTGGAAATTAAGACAGCTGAACTCGATGCTGCTCTTGTTGCACAAGGTGTTGCCGACCAATTGGTGAACCGCATTGCTTTCCGTCGCGCCATGAAGCGTGCCGTACAAAATGCACAGAAAAATGGTGTCCTCGGCATTCGTATTCAGTGCTCAGGTCGTTTGGGCGGCGCAGAAATGAGCCGCACAGAGTGGTACCGCGAAGGCCGTGTTCCACTTCATACTTTGCGTGCCGACATCGATTACGGATTCCGCGAAGCTCGTACATCTTCTGGTCGTATCGGAATCAAGGTGTGGCTGTACAAAGGCGACATCCTTCCTTACAAGAGCCAGAACGATGACAAAATTACTCGTGAAGCAGCAATGGCAGTCGGTGAAACTTCCGGTCAGTCACAAGCTGGTCGCAAAGTAGTTTCGAGCGCCGGGCCAAAGAGCGTCGATGTTCTTGAGCCAGAAGTTGCGCCACTCATTAAAGAAGCAGACCCAGAATTTGAACGTTTGCTTGCTGAAGAAGAAGACATCGAGCGTCGTATCACCGATGCTCACGAGACACCGCACTTCCGCGGCGCGGAGGACTGATCATCATGTTGATGCCTCGTAAAGTAAAACACCGCAAACACCACCGTGGTCGCACTGGTGGTATGTCAAAGGGTGCAACCGAACTCGCATTTGGTGAATACGGTATTCAAGCTCTCGAGCCAGGTTGGTTAACCGCTCGTCAAATTGAAGCTGCTCGTATTGCCATGACCCGCCACATCAAGCGTGGTGGCAAAGTCTGGATCAACGTGTTCCCAGACAAGCCTGTCACGAAGAAGCCTGCGGAAACTCGCATGGGTTCAGGAAAAGGTAACCCTGAATTTTGGGTTGCTGTTGTGAAGCCTGGTCGCATTCTTTTTGAATTGTCTTACCCATCAGAGACAACCGCTCGTGAAGCACTTGAACGTGCTGTACAGAAGTTGCCCATCAAGGCACGCATCATTACGCGTGAGGAGCCAATCTGATCATGGCAAATAAAATTAATGACCTTCTCGAACTCGACCTTGCAGCATTGGTGCAAGAGTTGCGCGCTTCAAAACAAGAGGCACTCAACTTGCGTTTCCGTCATGCCACAGGCCAGCTCGACAAAACAAGCGAACTTCGTAAAGTTCGCCGGCACATCGCCCGACTCAACATGCTCATTCGTCAGCGCGAAATTGCTGCCGCGAGCGGAGCAGGGAAGTAAGGGAAACTATGACTGTAGAAACTGTCGCAGAACGTAACGCGCGCAAAGTACGCGAAGGCGTTGTCGTGTCCAACAAAATGGACAAGACAGCGGTCATTGCAGTAATTGAACGCGTTCGTCACCCGAAGTACGCAAAGTTCGTACTTCGTACCAAGAAGCTCTATGCACACGATGAAACCAATGACGTCAATATTGGTGACCGTGTTCGTGTCATGGAAATTCGTCCTTTGTCCAAGCAGAAGCGCTGGCGCGTCATTGAAGTTTTGGAGCGTGCAAAGTGATTCAGCAAGAGTCTCGACTTCGTGTTGCCGACAACAGTGGCGCACGTGAAGTTCTCGTTATCAAAGTGCTCGGTGGTACACGTCGCCGTTACGCATCTATTGGTGACGTTTTTATCGGAACCGTTAAAGATGCCATCCCAGGTGCTGGCGTCAAAAAAGGTGAAGTAGTTCGTTGCGTAGTAGTACGCACGAAAAAAGAAAAGCGCCGTCCAGACGGCAGTTACATTCGTTTCGACGAAAACGCTGCAGTGCTTATTAAAGAAGACCTCACACCACGTGGTACACGTATTTTTGGCCCTGTTGGTCGTGAACTTCGCGATAAGAAATTCATGCGTATCGTTTCCCTGGCACCGGAGGTGCTCTAAATGAAACTGAAAAAAGGCGACACCATCGTTGTCATCGCTGGCAAAAACAAAGGTGAACAAGGAGAAATCCAAGCTGTTCTTCCTAAGTTGAACAAAGTGCTCATTGGTGGTCTCAATATCGCTAAGCGTCACACAAAAGCTCGTGCTGCAAATCAGCAGGGTGGAATCATCGACAAGGAAGTTCCTGTCGACGCTTCAAACGTGATGCTTGTACATAAAGGCAAGCCAACTCGTGTGGGTTACAAAATCAAAGCCGATGGCACCAAAGTGCGTATCGCAAAGTCAACTGGTGAGGAGATCTGATGACTACATCTACGTCCCCCCGTTTGAAGTTGAAGTACCAGGGTGAAATCAAATCAGCTCTGCAAACTCAGCTCGACATTAAAAATGTGATGCAGGTTCCAACGCTCGAGAAGATCGTCATCAACATGGGTGTTGGTCGTGCGACGCAACAACCTTCGTTGCTCGAAGGCGCTGTTGCAGACCTCACAAAAATCAGCGGACAAAAGCCAATCGTGACCAAGTCAAAAATCTCCATTGCACAATTCAAGTTGCGTGAAGATCAAGCCATTGGTTGCAAGGTCACACTCCGCGGCGATCGTATGTGGGAGTTCTTCGACCGTCTCGTATCGGTCGCAATTCCTCGTATCCGCGACTTCCGCGGACTGCCAGCTCACTCGTGGGATGGCCGCGGCAACTACACCTTTGGTCTCGCTGAACAAATCATGTTCCCCGAAATCGAATACGACAAGATCGATGCTCCACACGGAATGGACATCACAATTGTCACCACCGCCACATCTGATGATGCGGGCAAAGCACTACTCGATGCATTCGGGTTTCCGTTCAAGCGTGGCAAGGACGCTGGTCCTAAGCCTAAAAAAGTCGTTCGTCGTCGTGGTCCTGGTGGCCCCGGCAAGGGCAAGAAGTAATTAGAGGGCAAATACAACAATGGCAAAAAAATCATTGATCAATAAGGCAAACGCCAAGCCCAAGTACAAAGTACGGGGCTACACACGCTGCAAGCGTTGTGGACGTGCTCGTGCAGTATTCCGGAAGTTCGGTTTATGCCGTCTCTGCTTGCGTGAACTCGTTCACGCAGGTGAAGTACCAGGTGTAACGAAGGCGAGTTGGTGAGGTAACACTATGATGACTGACCCAATCGCCGACATGCTTACACGCATCCGCAATGCCAATACGGCAATGCACGATGAAGTGATCATGCCGTCTTCCAAACAAAAGCGTGCTCTTGCTGAAGTGCTGAAAAAAGAGGGGTACATCGAGAGCTTCTCGATCGCACCTGCTCGTAAAGGCCCAGGCGAAGAACTCACCGTAATCTTGAAGTACTCAGACGACCGCCATCGCACCATTTCTGGTCTGAAGCGCGTATCGACTCCTGGTCTTCGTGTTTATCGCAATGCCACTTCGGTTCCCCGTGTTTTGGGTGGCCTTGGTGTTGCTGTCCTGTCCACCAGTCAAGGGCTCATGACCGACCGCGAAGCGCGCAAGCGCAAAGTGGGCGGCGAAGTGCTCTGCTTCGTTTGGTGATTAAGGAGATTCATCATGTCACGTATCGGTAAATCTCCCATCACCATTCCAAGTGGTGTCGAAGTCACCATTGCGCAAGGCAATGTCACAGTAAAAGGTTCAAAGGGAACACTCTCGCGACCTATTCCTGGCGACATCATCGTGCGCAAAGAAGAGTCCACTATTTTTGTCGAGCGTCCGAACGACGAGCGCGATAATCGTGCGCTCCATGGTCTCACTCGCACACTTGTAGCCAACATGGTTGAAGGTGTTACAGCAGGCTTCGTCAAAGAATTGGAAATTGTGGGCGTGGGTTACCGCGCAGAACCACAAGGAGCAAACAAGTTGCGTCTTGCACTTGGATTTTCTCACCCCGTTCTCATCGATGCTCCTGAAGGAATCACTTTTGAAGTACCAGTGCCAACACGAGTCATCGTGAAAGGCATTAACAAAGAAGTTGTCGGCCAAGTTGCTGCCAACATCCGTTCCATTCGCAAGCCCGAGCCGTACAAAGGCAAGGGCGTTCGTTATGTCGGCGAGCGGGTCATCCGCAAAGCTGGCAAAGCCGGAAAGAAGTAAGGAGACCGCATTATGGGAAACGTTGGACAACAGCGCCGCGAATCACGCCTGCGTCGTCACCGTCGCGTACGCAAAAAGGTCTACGGAACTGCCGAGCGTCCTCGCTTGGCTGTTCATCGCAGCAACAAAAATATTACGGTGCAACTCATCGACGACGATCTTGGTCGTACCGTTGCTTCGGCATCAACAACAGAACCATCAGTTCGTGGCTCAGAAACTGGCGCCAATGTCAGTGCAGCAACCCGCGTTGGCCAGGTAGTGGCAGAGCGCGCAAAAGCAGCTGGTGTCAGCAAAGTTGTTTATGACCGTGGTGGTTACAAGTATCACGGACGAGTCGCAGCGGTTGCTGAAGCAGCCCGCGCAGCAGGGTTGGAGTTCTAATGAGCAATGTCACATATAACAATTCCAACAACAATGCACCAGCAGCTGTTGAACCAGGTGGGTTGCGTGAATCACGCGTCATCACCATCAACCGTGTTGCAAAAGTTGTTAAGGGCGGACGCCGCTTCTCTTTCACTGCACTCGTTGTAGTGGGCGATGGCAATGGTCGTGTCGGTCTTGGCTACGGAAAAGCAAAAGAAGTTCCACTTGCTATTCAAAAAGGAACTGAAGAAGCAAAGAAGAATCTTTTCGATGTTGCTCTTGCCGGTTCCACCATCACTCACCCAGTGATTGGCGTGATGGGTGCAGGTCGTGTTCTTTTGAAGCCAGCAACACCTGGTACCGGAGTTATTGCCGGTGGTGCTGCTCGTATCATTTTGGAAGAAGCAGGCATTCACGACGTACTTGCAAAGTCGTTGGGTTCAGCTAATGCAATCAACGTTGCTCGTGCCACCATTCAGGGTTTGCAAGCTTTGCAACGCCCCGATGTTATTGCTGCACGTCGCGGACTTCTTGCAGAAGATTTTGTTCCAAAGGGAATGTTGCGCGCTTATAACGAGCGTCGCACATCAGGAGGGGCTCACTAGTCATGTCTGAAAAAACAATTACCGTCACACAAATTCGTTCCAAAATTGGAGCAAAGCCAAAGACCGTGGGCACCTTGCGTGCTCTTGGGCTTGGCCGTATTGGCAACACCAATACCTTGCCTGATCGCCCCGAAATTCGTGGCATGATCGCACGTGTTCCACACCTCATTGAAGTGAAGGAGAACTAAGTCATGCGCGTCGATGAACTCGCTCCGGCCCCAGGGTCAAACAAACGTCGCAAGCGTGTAGCTCGTGGTATCGGTGGTCGTGGCGGTAAAACTGCCGGCCGTGGTACCAAGGGTCAATACGCACGTAACACAGTTGCTCGTGGTTTCGAAGGTGGACAAATGCCTTTGAAGCAACGTGTACCAAAGTTGAAGGGCTTTAATAACCCTTTCCGCGTGGAATATTACGCGGTGAATCTTGATGCTTTGAATGAACTCACCGAAACCGACGTCACCCCGGCAATCATGGTGGCTGGTGGTGCAGCGCATAAAGGCCAAGCAGTGAAAATTCTTGCTCGTGGTCAAATCACACGTGCGGTGAACGTGCACGCTCATGCTGTTTCTAAAGCAGCAGAGGCAGCAATTGTTGCCGCCGGTGGAACTGTCACGATCTTGCCACCGTCGTACAAAGGTGTACGTCCGCCTGCCAAGGGCAACCAATTCACCAACCGTTAAAAGTTTCTTCGTTACCATCTTTCAACAAGGCTTAAAGGAGCGTCCGTGCTGTCGAACCTGAAGAACATCTTCAAGGTCGCTGACCTGCGCAATAAAATCATCTTCACACTTTTTATTGTGACGGTGTACCGATTCGGTGTTGCGCTGCGAGTTCCCGGTGTCGATTCAGGTGCTGTTCGGCAACTGCGTGAAGCGGCCGATTCACAAGGAGCCCTTGGCTTTTTGAACTTGTTCTCGGGCGGTGCTTTTGGGTCGTTCTCGATCTTTGCATTGGGCATCATGCCTTACATCACTGCCAGCATCATCATGCAAGTGTTGCAAGTTGTTATTCCCAAGCTTGAAGAATGGCAACAAGAAGGTGCCACTGGGCAGCGCAAAATTACACAGTGGACTCGTTACGTAGCCATCGGTATTGCCACCTTGCAAGGTGCAGGTCTCACATTCATTTTCGGACAAGGTCGTGGTTCAGCGTTCTTTGGCGCTGCAACTCAAGCCCCCGATGTTGTTCTGCTCGATCCGTTCATGCCGCGTGCGCTTTTGGTGATTCCATCGCTTGTTGCAGGAACCGCATTTCTCATGTGGCTTGGCGAGCTCATCAGCCAACGCGGTATTGGAAACGGAATGTCGATGGTCATTTTCGCTTCCATCGTGAGCGGTTTGCCTTACAGCTACTACTCCATTTTGCAGAGTAAGAAATTCATTGTGTTCGCAATTCTTGTCATTGCTTCAATCGGAATTCTTGCTGCAGTAGTGCGAGTAGAACTAGGACAACGACGCATACCGGTGCAGTTCGCAAAGCGAGTAGTTGGCAGGCGCATGTATGGCGGACAAAGCACCTACATCCCACTGAAGGTCAACCAAGCTGGTGTAGTTCCTATCATCTTCGCTTCTTCTATTTTGTTGCTCCCTGTTCTTTTTTCGAACATGTTGGGAAGCGCCGAAGGTTGGCGCGGAAGCATTGCCAAATTTGTTAACGACTATCTTGTGAATAGCCAGAACATGTTGTACATCACAGTGTTTTTCGCGTTCATTGTGGCTTTCGCCTATTTCTACAACTCCATTGCGTTCGACCCCATCCGTCAGGCCGACCAGTTGCGACGTCAAGGTGGATTCATTCCCGGTATTCGACCCGGGCCACAAACAGAACGGTTCTTTGCAAAAACAGTGAACCGAATCACCTTGCCAGGTGCACTTTTCGTTGCATTTATCGCAATTCTCCCGTACATCATTTTGTGGATTGGCGACGTGCAGTCGTTCCCATTCGCCGGTACAACCGTGCTCATTGCAGTAGGTGTGGCGCTTGAATTGATGCGTCAAATCGACAGTCAATTGATGTTGCGTAATTACGAGGGCTTCTTGAAGTAGTGCTGCGGCATTGCTAAAAGGACTTCTGCAGGACACCTCGCAAGCTCATGAGTAGCGGCACCCGCATCGTCTTACTTGGTCGTCAAGGCGCAGGTAAAGGCACACAGTGTTTGCGTTTGTCGCGCCACTATGTTGTGCCACATATTTCCACGGGCGACATGTTGCGCGCAGCAGTGCGTGAAGATTCAGCTCTTGGTCGTAGCGTCGAAAAAATTATTGGCGGCGGCGGCTTAGTGAGTGATGAACTTATTATTGAAGTGGTGCGCGAGCGGTTAAAAAAAGCCGACACGCAGCAACGTGGATACATTTTGGATGGCTTCCCGCGAACTGTGGTGCAAGCAGAAGCCCTCGACCTCATTGCCCAAGATCTCCCTTTGCTGGGAGCGGTCGATTTAGTGGTGCCACGAGACCTCGTACTGAGCCGTCTCTCGGCTCGGCGCGTGTGCCGCGACTGTGGCGCCAACTACACCGCAACTGGGGTAGTGCGCTCGACATGGAGCTGTGACACCTGTGGAGGTGACGTGGTCTTGCGAGACGATGACACCCCCGATGCCATCAACCTCCGTCTCGACCTCTATGAGAGTCAAACGGCTCCCTTGATCTCCTTCTACGGCCAAACCCAGCGACTTCACGAGGTCGACGGGGTAGGCAGCCAAGATGAGGTCTTTGACCGCATTACCGAGGTCATCGACCGGGCCGGGGGAGGCTCGTAACCGTGCCAAAGATAATTTGGGCGGAACCGTAGCAAATCTGCCAAGGCCATTGGCGTTTTTCATGCCTACCGATAGCATTTCACTTCGCCCCTATTAGCCGTCATGGTTGGTGGGCGGCATTGTAAGTCTCAATATTCACCCGTCAGTTCATAATTCTGTCCGTCTTAAGGAGTCTCTTCTGGCAAAACCAAAGGAAGATGCGATCGTGCTCGAGGGCACTATCACCGAGTCGTTACCCAATGCGATGTTTCGTGTTGAGCTCGAAAACGGTCATCAAGTCCTCGCGCATATCTCCGGAAAAATGCGTATGCATTACATCCGAATTCTTCCCGGCGACAAAGTGCAAGTAGAGCTCACCCCCTACGACCTCACCCGTGGTCGTATCACCTACCGATTTAAGTGAGAAGGCCATGAAGGTCCGTCCAAGCGTTAAAAAAATTTGTGAAAAATGCAAAGTCATCCGTCGCCACGGCAACGTGAT
Source organism: Actinomycetota bacterium (assembly GCA_026393585.1). Lineage (GTDB taxonomy): Bacteria > Actinomycetota > Acidimicrobiia > Acidimicrobiales > Ilumatobacteraceae > F1-20-MAGs119. The sequence continues at coordinate 19,035 of JAPKZV010000227.1, read as the reverse complement.
GGTCATTTGCGAAAATCCGCGACACAAGCAGCGCCAGGGCTGACCCCAGGCAATTCAAAAGGAAAAATGATGGCTCGTATTTCAGGCGTCGACATCCCGCGCGAGAAGCGGTTGGAGATTGCACTCACCTATATCTTTGGCGTTGGTCGTTCAACCGCGCTCAAGATGTGCAAAGAACTTGACCTCAATCACAACACACGTGTTCGTGACCTCACCGAGGAAGAAGTCAACCGTATTCGTGGTTTTATCGATGCGAAGTTAGTTGTAGAAGGCGACCTTCGTCGCGATGTACAACAAGACATCAAGCGCAAAATCGAAATTGGTAGCTACCAAGGTATCCGCCATCGTAAAGGTCTGCCTGTACATGGTCAGCGCACACACACCAATGCGCGCACACGTAAAGGTCCTAAGAAAACAGTCGCCAATAAGAAAAAGGCAGCGAGGAAGTAATGGCTAAGCCAGCAGCAGGTGGACGTCGTCCACGTAAGCGCGAACGCAAAAACGTCTCAACCGGCGTTGTTCACATCAAGAGTTCTTTCAACAACACCATCGTGTCAATCACCGACGCGCAGGGCAATGTCATTTCATGGGCATCATCTGGTGCAGTTGGTTTCAAAGGTTCACGTAAGTCCACTCCTTTTGCTGCACAAATGGCTGCAGAAAAAGCTGGTAAGGCTGCAATGGAGCACGGTCTTCGTCGCGCTGAAGTACACGTAAAAGGTCCAGGTTCTGGTCGCGACACTGCGTTGCGTTCCATTCAGAACCTTGGTATTGAAGTTTCAGGAATTAAAGATGTCACCCCGGTTCCACACAATGGATGCCGTCAGCCAAAGCGTCGGAGGGCATAACTCATGGCTCGCTACACCGGACCAAAGGTGCGCATTTCGCGCCGCCTCAATGTCAACATTTTCGAAAATGAAAAGGGAAGCAAGGCGCTCGAGCGTCGTCCTTTCCCACCAGGCCAGCACGGCCGCACCCGTCGTCGTGGTGCAGGCAGCGAATACTTAGCTCAGTTGCAAGAGAAGCAAAAAGCTAAGTACATCTACGGCTTGCTTGAGCGTCAATTCCGCAAAACCTATGAAGAGGCAAACCGTCTTGCCGGACCAACTGGTGAAAACCTTTTGCGTCTGCTTGAACAGCGCCTCGACAACATTGTGTACCGCGCAGGTTGGGCAAGTACTCGCCCGCAAGCACGTCAATTCGTCAACCACGGACTCATTAACGTCAATGGCAAGCGCGTCGACATTGCGTCATTCACAGTGAAAAAAGGCATGGTTATCAGCCTCAGTGAAAAAGCTCGCAACATGATTGTCATTCAGCACAACCTTGACGTTCTCGATCGTTCAGTCATTGGTTGGTTGGAAACTGGCGATGGTGGCAAGCAAGTAACTGTGCGCGATCTGCCACAACGCGAACACATCGATGTACCCGTCCGCGAACAACTCATCGTTGAGTTGTACTCGAAATAAATCTCAGTAATTGAAGGAGAGCATCATGCTCGTCATCCAACGTCCAACAATCGAAGCAATCGGAGAACCCGAGAACAACCGCCAGCGTTTTGCTGTGGGTCCACTCGAGCCAGGCTTCGGTCATACCATCGGCAACTCACTTCGTCGTACGCTTTTGTCGTCCATCCCAGGTGCTGCCATTACTACGGTGCGTTTCGAAGCTGCTCTTCACGAGTTCGACACCATCGAAGGCATTGCTGAAGATGTAACAGAAATCATCTTGAACTTGAAAGACATCGTTGTTGTGTCTGAAAGTGACGAGCCAGTTGTTTTGCGTCTCGATGTCAAAGGCCCAGCTGAAGTGAAGTCGGGCGACATTGTTTTGCCAACTGGTATTGAAATCTTGAACAAAGACGTTCACATTGCTTCGCTCAACGGAAAAGCACAACTCACTGTCGACCTCACCGTCGAGCGTGGTCGTGGTTATGTTTCCAGCGACCGCGATTCAGAGAACCGCGTCATTGGTGTTGTTCCCATCGATGCCATTTTCTCACCAGTACGTCGCGTGATGTTCGACATCGAGCCAACACGCGTAGAGCAGTCAACAAACTACGAGCGCCTTGTTCTCGACATTGAAACTGATGGCAGCATTGAGCCACGTGAAGCATTGTCTTCTGCTGGTGCAACCTTGCGTGCACTCGTTGACCTTGTTGCCAGCTTGTCCGATGAGCCACAGGGGCTTGAACTCGGTGAAGTCATTGGCCACAACATCGGTTCACCAGACCTCGATCTTGCAATTGAAGACCTCGATCTCTCAGAGCGTCCACGCAACTGCTTGAAGCGTGCACAGGTCAACACCATCGGCGAGCTGCTCATGAAGAGCTACGACGATCTTTTGAATATCACCAACTTTGGGCAAAAGAGCCTTGACGAAGTAATCGCCAAGCTCGACGAGCGCGGGTTGACATTGCGCCCGTAAGCGCAACGTTTCCATTAACAATCATTCGGTACTAAAGGACTAGTCATGCCAGCAACACCACGTCGTTCAAAGCGCTTCGGCGGCAGCGCAGCTCATCAGCGCCTTCTTTTGGCAAACCTTGCTGCTTCGCTTTTTGCAGCAGAGGGCATTGTTACTACAGAAGCTAAAGCTAAGGCATTGCGCCCTATCGCTGAGAAGCTCATCACCAAAGCAAAAAAGGCTCAAGAAGAATCACCAATGCGTGTTCACCGCATTCGTCACATTCAGGGTTACCTCGGTGACAAAGACATGACCAACAAGTTGGTGAATGAAGTCGCTCCTCGTTACACACAGCGCAATGGTGGCTACACACGTATTTTGAAGCTGGGTGAGCGTCACGGTGACAATGCTCCAATGGCGCGCATTGAACTTGTGTAATGCATAAATAACCGTTTCGGTTAAAACAAACAGTCATGAATACAAACACTGAGCCCGCCTTACGGCGGGCTCGTTTGTTAGTTGCGTACAACGGAGCCGCTTTCCATGGGTTTGCACTCACCCCTGGCACAGTCACCGTTGCTCAAACTTTGAACGACACCATTGAGCAAATCACCGGCAGCCCAGTTGCCGTGCTCGGTGCAGGACGAACCGACGCTGGTGTGCATGCATGGGGCCAAGTAGTGCATGTCGATCTTGCCGACACCACAGACCTCGACCGCGTTGTTTTTAGTATGAACTCGTTGCTCGACCCCGACATTGTGATTCGCGAATGTGAATGGGTCTCGCAAGATTTTGATGCGCGTCATTCTGCCTTATGGCGTGAGTATCGCTACACCGTTTTGAATGCTCCGGTCAACAATCCATTTCTCGCTGCAACAAGTTGGCATATTCGTCGGCCGCTTTCTATGCCTCTCATGCAATTAGCAACAGACTCACTCATTGGTCTACACGATTTTTCTTCGTTCTGTCGACAGCCACAACAGTCGGGCGTGAACCGTAATGCTGAGGGTCCTTCAATGATGCGCCGTGTGCATCATGCGCAGTGGCACGACGCCGGAAATGGAATTCTCACATTCGATATTCGCGCAAATGCTTTTTGTCATCAGATGGTGCGTTCCATTGTTGGCACTCTTGTTGATGTTGGTCTTGGTCGCCGTAAAGCCGGCGAGATGTCGGGTGTTTTGCGCGCAATGAGCCGTTTAAATACGCCCCATATTGCACCTCCGCAAGGGCTGTGTTTAATGGACGTCGGGTATCCATCATGACCGCGTTACGTATTCTCATTGGCTCGACGCCCGTTGGCCCTTTGGGCTCTGGCATTGGTGGCGGAGTTGAACTGACATTGCACAACTTGGTTTTGGGTTTAAGTGATCGCGGTCATCGTGTTGAAGTGATGGCGCCAGAAAATTCATTGCATGTGGGGGAACACACACATCACATTGCAGGAACACTGCAACCCCTTGGTCATCTCGCACAACGCAATGAAGCAATTTGCATTCCACCACATTCGGTGCTGGCAAATATGTGGGCCTTTGCCCGTGAACAACAACATCGCTTCGATGTCATTGTGAACCTTGCTTACGACTGGTTGCCGCTGTACATCAGCAATACGTTCCATGTTCCTATTGCGCATTTGGTGTCGATGGCATCTATTACCGATGCAATGGACGATGCCATCGAAGAGCGACTACTCAACGCGCCCTTCTCAGTGGCCATGCACAGCAAGGCACAAGCCGAGACGTTTGCGTTGGGTCACCAAGCACGCATTATTGGCAGTGGTGTTGCCGTGGAGCGTTATGACTTCGTACAACAGGTGGCCGATAATGCCCCTTTGGGTTTCATCGGGCGTGTGTCACCAGAAAAAGGAATATTGGATCTCTTTCACATTGCATCGGTGACGAAGCGCCATGTGAAGGTGTGGGGGCTCATGCAAGACGCTTTGTGCTGGGAAGAAGCGCGGCGGGCATACCCCACGGCCAATGTCACGTATGAAGGGTTTCTCCCCACCGATCAGCTGCAAGGCGAGGTAGGGCAGTGTGCGGCTGTGCTCATGACCTCAAAATGGGTCGAGGCCTTTGGCAATGTGGCCATTGAAGCAATGGCCTGCGGGGTGCCTGTGGTCTCGTATCGCCGGGGAGGGCCAAGTGAGGTCATTCTCCATGGGGAAACCGGATTTCTGGTGGAACCAGACGACATCGTGGGGATGGTGGCAGCGCTCGCGGGGGTGCCCGCCCTGTCGCGCCAGAGGTGCCGAACCCATGTAGAAACGGAGTTTTCCACCAAGGCGTTCGCGATCCGCAGTGAAATGTGGCTGCGGGAGGCTGTACGGCAGTTTCATGCGGTTTCATGAGGGCAGATTGCCGAATTGGGCTGAACGCCCCTATCCTTTAACAGCCCCGATCTGTCAGGTTCGGTGGCCATCGACAAGGCTTCTTCGAGGCTCAGAAAGAAAAACGAAGTACAACAATGCGTACATATTCTCCCAAAGCATCTGAAATCACTCGCGCTTGGCACGTCATCGACGCTGAAGGCATGGTCCTTGGTCGTATTTGCACTGAAGCTGCTCGCTTATTGCGCGGAAAGCACAAAACAACTTTCGCTCCACACATCGACACTGGCGATCACGTCATCATCATCAACGTCGACAAGGTAGTTCTTACTTCGGGTAAAGCCGACAAAGAGATGTTCTATCGCTACAGCGGCTACCCAGGTGGTCTCAAGAGCGAAAGCTATGCGCAGTTGTTAGGTCGTAAGCCTGCAGAAGCAGTTCGTTTGTCGGTTAAAGGCATGTTGCCCAAAGGCCCACTCGGCCGTCAGCAAATGACCAAGCTCAAAATCTATGCAGGTGCAGAACATCCACATACTGCACAGGCTCCTACTCCTATTGTTTTTGCTCACGCAAAAGCACGTTAATTTTTCGTCCGTCTCACTCGCACTCGTATCAAAGGAATCACCGTGGCAACAAAGCCTCTCACCCAAACAACTGGTCGTCGTAAAGAAGCTGTTGCACGCGCGCGTTTGCGTTCCGGTACCGGTGTAGTAACGGTGAATGGCCGTGCATTTGAAGACTATTTCCCCATGGCAACTCAGCGCATGGTGGTTGTTGAAGCTCTTCGTGTTACCAACTCTGAAACAACTTACGACGTCGATGCAACAATGCACGGCGGTGGCGTCAATGGTCAAGCCGGTGCGTTGCGCATGGCAATTGCCCGTTCGCTCATTGAACTCGATGAAGAACTTCGCCCAGCACTGAAAAAAGCAGGGCTCCTCACGCGTGACTCACGCCGCAAGGAAAGCAAGAAGTACGGCCTCAAGAAGGCACGTAAAGCCCCTCAGTTCACCAAGCGCTAAAGAGCCTTGCTGCGGTTCGGCACCGACGGAGTTCGTGGCGTTGCACTTCGCGACATCACCACTCATGCCGTTCAGTTATATGCCCGCGCAGCTGCGCGTGAACTTCGTTGCTCGCTTTTTGTTGTTGGCTTCGATACCCGTGAATCAAGCGTTCCACTTGCGCGCGCAGTAGAAGCTGGCTTTATTGCCGAAGGCGTCGAGGTCTTGTGGGCCGGAATGTGCCCCACACCTGCGGTTGCCTTCTATGCCGAACATTGTCTGGCAGGTGCTGCGGTCATTACCGCCTCGCATAACCCCTATACAGATAATGGATTGAAGTTCTTTGGTGAGGGTGGAATCAAACTCACCGACGACCAAGAATCGCGTATTCAAAATACTTATGAAGCGCTTGTGCAAAGCGAAACAACAGAGCTCGTCAATGCGGGTGCCGAGGAAGGCGCATTAGACCTCGATGCATATTGCGCACATGTTTGTGCATCTATCACGGAAGTTGCAACCGAAGTCAAACTTGTTATTGATTGTGCCAACGGAGCCATGAGCGAAGTTGCGCCGCGAGTTTTTAAGAAACTGGGGATGAGCCCGAGTTTTATTCACTGCTCACCCGATGGAAAAAACATTAATGAAGCTTGTGGTGCAGCCCACCCTGAGTCGTTAATGCAAGAAGTAATACGCAGCAAGGCAGATCTCGGAATTGCATTTGATGGCGATGGCGACCGCATCATTGCCGTCGACGGCAATGGCGAAGTGGTCAACGGCGATCAACTCATCGCACTTTTTGCGCTACAACTCAAAGCGCGTAATGCCCTCGCAAACAACGCTGTTGCGGTGACCGTGATGACCAACATGGGTTTTCATATCGCCATGCAAAATGCCGGCATTGATGTACTTGTCACTCCCGTTGGTGATCGATCAATACTGCTGGCCTTGCAAGAAGCACAAGCTTGCTTGGGTGGCGAACAAAGTGGCCACATTGTTTTTACACAACATGCAACTACTGGCGACGGCTTGCTTGCTGCTGTGCAACTTCTTTCCGTACTTCATTCTCGGCAACAAAATTTGCGAACAGCAGCACAAGAGGTCATGACGTCACTTCCGCAAGTGCTCATTAATGTGCCCATACAGGGGGGTATCGCACCGCAAGATCTGTTGCTCAAGAATCGTGCAGCTATTTCTGAAATAGAACAGTTGCTCGATGGCAAAGGGCGAGTGTTGGTGCGGGCGAGCGGAACCGAGCCGCTCGTGCGTGTCATGGTGGAAGCTCAAACATCGACAGAAGCCCAAGAATATGCCGAACGCATTGCCCAAATGTTGAGCCACCCTGCCTCTGGGCAAGACAGGTAAAGTACTCCTATGTGTGGAATTATCTGTGTCCTCAGCCGTAAAGGCGACCGCGCCACCCCTACACACGACGATATTTTTAATCAGTTTCTTGAAGCTCAAACTCTGATGGAGCATGCTTCAACCGACTTCACGAGTGCAGAACGTGCCGCCGAGGCGCTCGAAGCAGTCAATACCTTGCTCAAAGGCGACGCTGGGGTTCGTGCCATGGTGGGTAGCCCAGAGTTGGTCGACGGCGTTCGCGCTGCGCTGGCGAAATTGGCTCCTCAAGTAGAGAAGTACGAAGCTGCGTTGGAGGCAAGCCAAGATGCACATCTCATTGAGAATGCGTCGCACACCGTTTCTGCAATCAAAGATGCGCTGTGGTCAATATCTGAAGATCGTCTACGTACCGCACGCGAAGTTTCCTTGCTTGCCGGAATGCATGCATCTGAAGAGTCACTTCATGGCTATCTCTCCATTCAACAAGCTCTCTCCGCTATCGACCGTATGGAAGTCCGTGGCAGAGATTCCGCCGGCATCGGTGTAGTGGTATGGGGCCATGGCCTTACCGAAGATGTGGTGTTGGGCGACCCTGCATTACGAAATGCATTTGTTCCACGTCATGAAGATGCTCTCTTTACCTCACGCTCTGTGCGTGTAGAAGGTGATGCCTGGGTATTTGTGTACAAGGCGGCAGCAGAAATTGGTGAACTAGGCGACAACACAAAAACCATGCGGCAACATATTCTGCAAGATGCTTTGTTGCGACGTGTTGTCTCAGCAAAAAATGCACAGGTCAGTGTCATCGGGCATACGCGCTGGGCAAGTGTTGGAATTATTTCTGAGCCCAATGCGCATCCTGTAACTGGCGAAGAAGTCAACAAAAAACAGCCTCTGGTTTTGGCGGTTTTAAATGGCGATGTCGACAATTACGCAGATCTCAAAGTGGAACACGATATTTCTGTAGCAGCTTCCATCACCACCGATGCCAAAGTCATTCCCAGTTTGGTTGCCCGTGGTTTACAAGCAGGCCAACCACTGCAACAAAGTTTCCTCAATGCAGTAACACAATTCGACGGTTCAGTGGCTATTGCTGCATTGAGTGTCGATCACCCCGACAGTGTGATGCTTGCCTTGCGCGGGAGCGGCCAAGGTATGTGTATTGGTCTCGCCGAAGATCGGTTCATTGTTGCTAGCGAGCCCTATGGAACAGTCGAAGACACAGTAAACATCGTGCGCATGGATGGTGAGTCGTTGGTGTCACCCGACCAACCTGCAAGCCGCGGGCAGGTTATTCAACTGCTAGCAAGTAATGCCGGAAATATCGCAGGCATGGAACGCGTGAGTTACGACGGATCCTCTCTGCCGGTCACAAGTAATGACGTTGTCGATGCTGGAGTAACAACGCGCGATATCGACCGCGGAACATCGCCACACTTCTTGTTGAAAGAAATTCTTGAAGCACCTGAAAGCTTCCGTAAAACGTTGCGTGGTCGCATTCACGAAGTTAATGGTGTTTGTGCAGCAGACCTTGACGAAGATGTTTTACCGAAAGACGTAGTCAAGTAATTGGTATCACGCAAAATTCGACGTATTCGAGTTATTGGTCAAGGAACTGCTGCAGTTGCAGGAAGCAGCATGGTGGCACTTCTTAATTCTTTGTCTGAAGACGCCTTCGATGTCGATGCGTTAACTGCAACTGAGTTTTCCGGGTTTGGTCTTTTGACCGATATGAGCGACACGTTGGTGATTGCAGTAAGCCAAAGTGGAACCACAACCGACACCAATAGAACAGTCGATCTTGCGCGTGGCCGTGGAGCTCACGTTATTGCAATTGTGAATCGTCGTAATTCAGACCTTGCGATGCGAGCCGATGGCGTGTTGTACACATCAGACGGGCGCGATCTTGAAATGAGCGTGGCGAGCACAAAGGCTTTTTATGCACAAGTGGCAGCCGGAGTTTTACTTTCTTGTGCCATTTCTGCTGCAGCAGGTGTAGGGAGCAGTCAAGCTCGCCATCGTGTATTGAATTCTCTGAAGTCCATTCCCGATGCGATGCGCGAAGTGATTCGTGAGCGACCACAAATTGCCGAAGCAGCGCATCGATTCGCTCCGGCGAAAAGATATTGGGCCGTCGTGGGCAATGGCCCCAATGCGGTCTCTGCGAACGAAGTGCGTATCAAACTTTCTGAATTGTGTTACAAATCAATTTCTTGTGACATCACAGAAGACAAAAAGCATATTGATCTTTCTTGCGAGCCAATGATTTTGGTCTGTGCCGCTGGGCTTGTTGGTGGCACAGCAGCAGACGTGGCAAAAGAAATTGCCATCTATAAGGCGCATAAGGCAACTCCAATCGTTGTGGCTACACGTGGCGACCAGCGTTTCGATGCGGCGTCGGCTGTCTTAATGGTTCCAGAAGTAGACCCGTCGGTTGCTTTCATACTTTCGGCCATGGTTGGGCATCTCTTCGGGTACGAAGCAGCACTCGCTATCGATGCAACAGCTCGACCCTTGCGCGAAATCCGCGAGTCCATCAAAGAAATTGCGGGTACTTACACAGAGTCAACGCAGGTGGTTACACACATTCGCCGCCATGCTGTACAACCTGCAGGGCGATTCTTCGACGCACTTTCAATGGGGCAATACGACGGAACGCTCGAGGCTTCAACAGCAGTGCGTTTAACGTCAATTCTCTACGATGTTTTGTCGAAAGACCCAATTGATGCTTATCAGCGCCACTCTGGAAAAGTAGTTACTCCTGCCGTCTTGCTTGACGATCTCATTAATGCTTTAACGAAGGCAATTGATGAACTCACTCGACCCATTGATGCCATTAAGCATCAAGCAAAAACAGTGACAGTAGGAATCTCGCGTAACGATGAAGGCCTCATGGATCGAGCCTTGGTACAAGCAGTCTTAGCCGCAGGTGTTTCGCGAGATCGCCTCGCGTATCGCACACTCAAAATTTTGGCCGATCTCGATGCCGCCGTTCTTTCAGTGAACGGGTTCACGCGCTACGGCATAGATGGTAGCGAAATTGATGAAGCCAATATTTCCATTATTGAGCGCGGTGGTATTTCACTTGATTTGAAATCGCGAGTAGATGGAGTTGCTCGCTTGGTCGGAACAAAACACCGCGTCGCTAGCAACCAAGAAGTATTAGTCGCTCGCGGAAGATCCGATAATCGCACTGTTATTTTCATACCTGAATTGAAGTCTGGCGAAACAACAGGAATCACATTGCTGCATGTCACCTTTGCGCAACGACTCAGTGCAAGTGTGATGAAATCGGTTCTGCAAGGCTATGACGACCGCTACAACCGGCTCGTCGACTGGGTGAAAGAAACTGAAAGCGAGTTCCGCGACGACCTTCTTGCCGACATCGATGTTGTCGATGCTCTCATCTTGCCGATCTCTGATACTGCAAACAGATGGCAGACCCAGCAATCATGATTGGGCTTGGGGTAGATGCTGTAGATATTGAACGCTTTCGCGACGTATTGAGCCGTACTCCATCGCTCAAGACTCGAGTATTTACCAGTGCAGAGCTTGAACTTGCCGACACTCGAAAAGATGCAACTGCAGCGTTAGCGGCACGATTCGCAGTGCGTGAGGCAACTATGAAAGCACTCGGTGTGGGCTTGGGGGCATTTGACTTTCATGATGTTTCTTTGCGTAAAGCCGCTTCGGGCGCTCCTGAACTCATTGTTTCTGGTCGTGCTCAAGAACTAGCTGACCAACTTGGTATTACGCAGTGGCGGGTATCTCTCAGCCATACACACATTGTTGCAGTGGCAGTTGTTGCCGCTTCCTAATCACGCCGTACGCTAAAGCCATGGAGGCCGTGTATACCCCAGAGCAGATGCGTTGCATCGATGCTCACAGCGGGGTAGATGTTGGGGTGCTCATTCGTAGAGCTGGTTATGCGGTTGCGCAAACAGCATTGCGGATGTTGGGTGGGTCGTACGGTAAACACGTCATTGTGCTTGCGGGCAAAGGCAACAACGGTGAAGATGGGCGAGTAGCTAGCGATTTTCTCCGAGCTCGAGGAGTAAAGGTGTCGGTGTTCTCATCAAGTGAGATGCCCACACAACTTCCAGAATGTGATTTAGTGATTGATGCTGTTTATGGAACAGGACTGCGTAGCGATTTTGTTGCGCCAACACCCAATGCTCCCGTGCTTGCAGTTGATATTCCCAGCGGGATTGATGCAACAACAGGCGAATGTCGTGGTGTCCCACTTCGAGCAAACGAGACCATCACATTTGGTGGTTTAAAGCCGGGAGTTGTTTTGCAACCGGGGCGAACCTATGCAGGTCAGATCACCGTTGTGTCTTTAGATCTACCAGTGCACCTAGGTGTGCAAGTAGATGAGAACACAATCAACGTGGTGACACGCAACGATGTTGAACAATGGGTTCCGCCACGTGCTCCAACAACTCACAAATGGAAATCGGGAGTACGTGCAATTGCGGGGAGCAAGACAATGATGGGCGCTGCTCAGCTGAGTTGCGCTGCTGCGTATAGAGCTGGTGCTGGCATCGTGCACTTGTCATCTATTGGCGGTACACCAGAAATCATTGCTCCGCTCGAAGTGGTGTACCGGTCGGTTTCGGAAACCCATTGGGCCGACCAGTGCTTGTCCGATATTGAACGCTTTGCTTCTGCGCTCATTGGCCCAGGAATGGGTCGTGGTGATGAACTGGTGGAAGAAGTCTTCCAATTTGTATCGCGTTGTCCTGTGCCCTTAGTGATTGACGGAGATGGTTTACAGATACTTGCTTCTTCGCGTGATGGCCAACGGCGAAATATGGCAAACTTTTTTGCGCAGCGCACCGCAGAAACGGTACTGACACCCCACGATGGCGAATTCAGTACTCTCACAGGTGAGCGCCCAAGTGCAGATCGCATTGCAGACACGCGTAAGGCTGCAGCAGCCTTGCAGGCAGTGGTTCTGTTGAAGGGTTCCACGACGGTGGTGGCAGAACCGGGTGGAAACGTACTTTGCATCACAAACGGAGATGCGCGTCTGGCAACAGCAGGGTCGGGCGACGTGTTAACTGGGGTCATTGCAGCGCTACTCGCTGTGGGGCTAGATGCCTTCCACGCTGCTGCTGCTGGGGCATTTATCCATGGAAATGCCTTAGAGCGGCTTCCTCAATGTGGTGTAGTTGCATCAGATATTGTTCGAGAAATTCAAGTTGGTGGCAATGAGTGAAGTAAATGTAGAGCGCTGGGCATGGGCCGAAGTAAACCTCACTGCTTATGCACACAACATTGAGTATTTGAAATCTCTTGTAGCGCCGGCTGCAGTGTGGGCTGTAGTGAAAGCAAACGCTTACGGACACGGTGCAGTGGTCATTGCAAAATCTGCGCTTCATGCAGGCGCCTCGGGTTTGTGTGTTGCATTAGCTGGCGAAGTTGTAGAGCTGAGAAATGCTGGCGTGCAGGGACCAATACTTGTGTTGAGTCAACAACCTTACGAATCATTATCTGCCCTGTTGCAACAATCGGCAACGCATACCGTGTATTCCATTGACTACGTCAACGAGTTGGCGAAATGTGCAACCGCATTGGGAGTATCGCAAGTTCCCGTGCACATCAAAGTTGATACCGGAATGAATCGTGTTGGAGTTGCACCACAGTTGCTGATGGAACTTGTACACCATGTGCAAAAACTTTCTCCGCTCATTGTGTTGGAAGGAATCTACACACACTTTGCTAATGCCGATGAGCCAGAGCATCCGGCAAACAATGAACAAAGTCGTTTATTCACAGAGTCTCTGCGCCAGATGGGCAATCTTACCGACAGCCTAAAAATCCATAGTTGCAACTCCGCGGCGGCAATCACCCTCCCACACGAAAGACGATCATTGGTCCGTGTAGGAATTTCCAGTTATGGCATGAGCCCTGGCCCTCAGCTCAGCGACAACTGCACTGAGTTAGAACCAGTGATGTCGCTAAAGGCCCGAGTGTCACATGTTCATGTGGTGCAGCCTGGCCAAGGTGTGTCATACGGACACCGGGCAATCACCACAGAGGAATGCGTTATTGCCACCGTCCCCTTGGGATACGCCGATGGAGTGCCGCGTAGGTTGTGGAGTGCAGGCGGAGAGGTGCTCATTGGTGGAAAACGTTTTCCTATCATGGGGGTCATCACCATGGACCAACTCATGGTGAATTGTGGCCCAGTAGGGAACTGCCCAGTGGAAGTAGGCGACGAAGTGGTCCTCATTGGCAAACAAGGATCTGAAGTCATTAGCGCTGCCGAATGGGCCGATGCATTGGGCACCATTGCTTATGAAGTTACTTGTGGCATTGGTGCTCGCATTGAACGCCAATATGTCGAAGTGCCTCACTAGCATCGGTTACATCTTTTTATGAATTTATTTGCACCTTCTCCCATTGTGACGCGCGAAATTGCTGCAGTAGTTGCTTCCTATTTGCGCCTTGGCGACACCGTGGTACTTGCAGGTGAAATGGGAGCAGGAAAAACGCTGCTCGCACAAGGAATTTGTACAGCACTGGGAGTAACCGACCCAGTTACTTCGCCAACGTTCAACTTGGTGCATTCATATGCGGGCAACGATGCAACGGTGTACCACGCCGACCTCTACCGCCTAAAAAATACAGATGAAATCGCCGATCTTGCACTTGAAGAGTTCTCTCAACAAGGTGGCATCGTTCTCATTGAATGGGGCGATGTCGGAGATGACATCATTGGTGAGCATCTTGAAATACGTATTTCACTTGGCGAAGAAGATGAATCACGCGATATTTCTGTACGTGCTGTGGGAAAGCGTTGGGAACTTCGCTGGCCACGCTTGGTAGCTGCTACCAAGATGTACGCAAGTACCGATGCAGAGTGGGATGACCTATGAAAATTCTAGGTATCGATACATCGAGCGAACAAGTGAGTGTTGCCGTTGGAGATGACGAAAGCATCTCTGCAAGTTTTCAACTGGCGAGCGATCGGCGCCATGTGGAGTCACTCATTCCTGCAATTGAACTTCTCTTACGAAATATCGGCATCAGCATTCATGAGATAAGTGCCATTGCGGTAGATCTAGGGCCAGGACTTTTCACTGGGATGCGAGTCGGAATTACTACAGCCTCGACATTGTCAGACATTGCAGAGCTTCCACTCATCGGATTAGACAGTTTGCAAGTGCTTGCTCATGGTGTTGAGCGTGTTGCGTTACAAGAATTAGATGATGCAGAAATTATTGTGCCAATTCTTGATGCTCGACGCAACCAGGTGTATTGGTCGATGCATCGTATAGATCACTCCTCAGGTGGGGCATTAGAAGAAATACGAGAGCCGCGTGTTGGAGAGGTCGAAGAACTCATTGAAGATCTCCTCGACAGATCACAAAGGTCAGTAGTGCTCGGAACTGGTGCAGTGAAATACATCGATTCGCTCATTGAAATTCCCGACCTTGCACTTCTTGGAGAGCGCAGTGGAGTGCGTCATTTTGCGTTCAATGCGCATCTTCCTCACGCGTCCACTTTGGTTTCGCTTGCGGCCAAGAAATATGCAGCTGGCCGTTTAGAGGGAAGCCCTATTGCCCCCATTTACCTGCGGGCCCCCGATGCGGAAATTCAGTGGTTAACGCGGTGAGCATCATGAGAAAGCCAGATGAACTGCGCACGCCTGTACTCGACATCATCCCGATGCGCCGTAAGCACTTGAAGGCAATTATGCCAATTGAAGAAGTGGTGTATCCCCGACCATGGACGCTCGGAGTGTTTCATGCCGAAATTGAATTAGTGCGTAGAGAGCAGCGCTTCTACATCGTTGGTCAAATTGGTGAAGAGGTAGTGGGGTACGGCGGTTTGTTGTTCACCCCCGATGATGCTCATGTCACCAACATTGCCGTTCACCCTGAGTGGCAACGGCGCGGCATTGCCACAGATCTTTTATTGGAACTTGCTTGGAAAGCCCGTGAACGTGAATGCCAAGCACTCACGCTAGAAGTGCGCATGAGTAACACTCCGGCTCAAGAGCTGTATCGGCGTTTTGGCTTTGTGCCGGCAGGGGTGCGCAAGAAGTATTACGAAAATGTTGAAGATGCCATGGTGATGTGGTGCCATGAAGTGAGCAGTTTTGAATATGGTGCGCGATTGCGCGAAATTGAAATGGAACGCGCCAATGCACATCGATAACTCAACTGTCGTGCTAGGTATTGAAAGCAGCTGCGATGAAACTGCTGCTGCAATTGTGATGGGAGGAAACGATGTTCTCTCCTCGGTTGTTTCTAGCCAAATTGATATCCATGCAAAATTTGGTGGAGTAGTTCCTGAGGTTGCAAGCCGTGCACATCTTGAACTCATCCAACCTGTCATTAACGAGGCAATTCAACTTGCGGGCATTGGTGCGGAGCGCATTAATGCAGTCGCCACCACCATCGGACCTGGGCTCATTGGTGCACTCCTCGTAGGTGTTTCTGCGGGCAAGGCAATGGCTTACGGGTTAGATGTTCCCTTTATTGGCGTGAATCATCTTGAAGCACATCTCTACGCAGCGCTTCTTGAAGAACCACAGCTGCCATTCCCTGCGGTGGTGCTTTTGGTATCGGGTGGCAACACCTTGCTCATTCACATGACTGCTCCTGGTGAGTATTCGTTATTGGGGGCAACAATCGACGACGCTGCAGGTGAAGCATTCGACAAAATCGCTCGTTTCCTCGATATCGGTTACCCGGGTGGCCCGGCTATCGATGCTGCGGCACAACAGGGCAACCCGCAGAGTATTGAATTTCCGAGAGCAATGTTGCACGACGGGCTCGATTTTTCTTTCAGTGGTCTGAAGACCTCGGTCATTAACTATGTCCGCAAAAATCCTGGTGTCGCTTCCCATGACGTTGCCGCTTCGTTTCAATGCGCAGTGGTTGATGTTCTCGTGGCAAAGACATTGAGAGCAGCGCAACAAGTTGATGCGAAAAGCATTGTGCTCGGTGGAGGAGTTGCTGCAAACTCACTCTTGCGCAGCGAAATGCAGCGAGTAGGCAGTGCGGCGGGCTTTCATGTTGCTTTGCCGAGCAAGGCAATGTGTACCGACAACGCAGCAATGATTGCATCAGCTGGTTGGTATCGACTTCGCGATCATGGGCCATCGGGGCTCGATGTTGGCGCTATTCCGCATCTCTCGCTTACCGGTTCCACCGTGCGTGGTAACCGCGCGGGGAGAAAGTGAAAACAACCTCATGTTGAAACTTGGTTCGCACACACTTCAAACACCCGTGGTCTTAGCTCCAATGGCGGGCGTTACTAATGCTCCATTTCGTTCGTTGTGCCGGCAATTTGGGCCAGGGCTTGTATACGTGAATGAAATGGTGATGGCTACTGGCTTAGTGCGTTTCAGTCCTAAATCACAGCGTCTCATTACCTTTAGCCCCGATGAAGATCTGCGCAGTGTGCAACTGTACGGCTCTGACCCAGAAATTATGGGGCGTGCAGTTTCGCAACTTGTTGCCAACAATGCAGTTGACCACATTGACCTCAATTTTGGTTGCCCTGCAGCCAAGGTGACGCGCAAGGGTGGCGGAGCAGCAGTACCACTCAAGAAAAATTTATTGCGCGCCATCATTCGTGCCGCAGTAAGTGAAGGTAAAAAAGGTGGTATTCCGGTCACCTGTAAATTCCGCATGGGAATCACCGACGACCTATTGACGTATTTGCATACGGCAGAAATTGCTGGCGAAGAAGGTGTTGCGTGGGTTGCTTTGCATGCTCGTACTGTCGAACAGCATTATGCAGGGCAAGCACGTTGGCCAGCTATTGCTACTTTGAAGTCACACTTTCCCGACCTGCAGGTTCTCGGTAACGGCGATATTTGGGATGCGCACGATGCAGTGAAAATGATGGAACAAACAGGATGTGACGGCGTGGTGGTTGGTCGTGGGTGTCTTGGGCGACCATGGTTGTTTCGTGATCTTGTTGATGTATTTGAAGGGCGTTCCACTCAACCCACCCCACTATTAGGTGAAGTAGTAGATGTCATGTTGCAACATGCACGCATGCTCGATGCGCACGCCACAACTGCGTTGCCTGGTGAAAACATTCGTGGTGCGAAAGAATTCCGTAAACATGCCGGCTGGTATCTCACGGGTTACCCCGTTGGCGGAGAAGTTCGCAGAAGAGCATCGAATTGTTCAACCGTTCAAGAGTTAGAAGAACTCTTCGCAGACGTTGACCGAAATATTGCCATTGTTGAAGGTGGCGAACGCTTTACACGAGGTCACACCAACGGGCCTATCAAAGTTGCATTGCCACCTGGGTATCTCGAGAGTCTCGATGACATGGTTGTCCCCGACGACAACAATGAGATGCAACTCAGCGGCGGATAAGAAGTATGCGTGTAGTCCTTGCTTCGCGTTCACCGCGCCGACTTGAGTTGTTAGAGCGCATCGGAATATTCCCTGAGGTAATGCCAGCAAATATTGATGAGACACAACACGCGCATGAACCTGCAACAAAGTATGTGCAACGCCTCTCTCAAGAAAAAGTGCAAAAAATTGCAGATGAGTTGGGCATCGCGGGCGGTGTTGTCTTTCTTGGTGCCGACACTTGTGTCGAGCTCGATGGCGTGGTGCACGATCAACCCGCCGATCGAGAAGCTGCGCGCCGCACATTGAGCATCTTGTCGGGCCGCACTCACCAAGTGCATACAGCCGTCACCTGCCTGTCGGAAAAGGGGCGCACCACCATCATCGACACCGCTCGGGTCACCATGGTGCCCATCTCTACCCATCTCATGGAGTGGTATCTCGATACGGGGGAGTCTTTCGGGAAAGCCGGGGCCTATGGCATGCAGGGGTTCGGGGGAGTACTCGTGGAACGGGTCCAGGGCTCAATGTCGACCGTCATCGGGCTGCCTTTAGCCCCCACCGCCCATCTTTTAAGGGTTCTCGGCGCGGTACGTCCCGAATAACGGGACATACCGCGCCGAGAACCCTAGGTATCGCTTAGCACTCGGGGGTTGCGGTTGCTAACCGACCAAAACTGGCCGTATCATTGGCACTCACTCCTTGCGAGTGCTAACGCCCCTGGCGCAAGTACGTAAAGAGTGAACCGTTATCCATATACATCAGCGCCATTGGAGGCCTGCGACATGAACCTTAAGCCGTTGGACGACCGAATTGTCGTGAAGCCAAACGAAGCCGAGCAGACCACTGCCTCGGGTCTCGTCATCCCCGACACAGCCAAAGAAAAGCCCCAGCAGGGCACCGTACTCGCCGTTGGCCCAGGCCGCTGGAGCGACGATGCGGGCAAGCACACAGCGCTCGACATCAAAGTCGGCGACACAGTTTTGTACAGCAAGTACGGCGGTACTGAAGTGAGCTTTGGTGGAGACGACCTCCTCATTCTCACCAGCCGTGATGTTCTCGCCATTGTGGCGAAGTAAGGCGTAGCAATGTCAAAAATTCTCAAGTTCGACGAAGAAGCACGTCGCGCACTTGAAGCCGGTGTCAACAAATTGGCCGATGCGGTCAAGGTGACACTCGGACCAAAGGGACGCAACGTAGTTCTCGACAAAAAATTTGGTGCACCAACCATTACCAACGACGGTGTTTCTATTGCGAAAGAAGTAGAACTCGAAGACCCATTTGAAAACATGGGTGCACAGTTGGTGAAAGAAGTTGCCACAAAGACCAACGATGTAGCCGGTGACGGCACCACAACTGCAACAGTTCTCGCACAGGCCATGGTTCACCTTGGTTTGCGCAACGTTGCTGCAGGTGCAAACCCAATGGGTTTGAAGCGCGGTATTGAAAAAGCTGTTGCTGCTGCTGTGGAGTCCATCAAGAGTCAGTCAAAAGAAGTTGACGACAAGCAAGACATTGCCAATGTCGCAACCATTTCTGCTGCCGACTCCAGCATTGGAAACGTTATTGCTGACGCCATCGACCGTGTTGGTAAAGACGGTGTAGTAACTGTTGAAGAGAGCAATAC
>JAPKZV010000004.1 GCA_026393585.1 Actinomycetota bacterium | reverse complement strand
AAAGGTGACATATGAACCACCGTGGCTCCAGCACCCTGAACCTTCAATAACAATGATTTTTGTAGCAACACGTTCCAGCAATGTGCGGTCGTGGCTCACCATGAGAATGGTGGAGCGACATTTTTTAATTTCTTCCTCAAGCCAACCACGTGTAGGAATGTCGAGGTAGTTGTCGGGTTCGTCAAGAAGAAGCACATCGGCACCTGAAGTGAGAAGCAAGTCGAGCACTAAGCGCTTGCGCTCGCCGCCTGAAAGCTCCGATACCAAGCGACGTGAGAAATCGTCAACAGGAGTTTTCACGCTGCGTTGTGCTGCTGCTTGCCAGTCCGACTCCAATTCGTATCCACCGAGGTCGCCCCAGTCGCCAAGTGCGGTGGCATAACCCATTCCGTCGTCGGTGCCATCGGCTAGTGCTTTTTCTGCGGCAATGAGCGCTCTGCCCGCAGTGCGCAAATGTTTTGGCGCCACTTCAACCAGCATTTCGCGCAAGGTGTCGTTGGGGTTCGACATGCCCACTTCTTGGGTCATGGTGAGCATGTTGCCATTCACCGTGTACTCGCCGTCGTCGGCCTCAATGACCTGCGAGAGAATGCGCAATATGGTGCTTTTCCCTACTCCGTTGGCACCCACAATTGCTGCGTGTTCGCCTGGAGCAACACCAAAGCTGACATCGAAAAACAACTGATCGGCCCCGGGTGGGGCATAGGCCAACTCTGAAACGACGATGCTGCTCACAGGAGTATTCTTGCTGACGTAAAGGGTTCTCACACTTTTTTACACATATTGAGTCGGGGGGCTAAATATGACGACACCAATTTCAATGAGCGACGTCTCGAGCGAGTGGTTAAGTTCTGTTTTGGGAAGCGATGTCACACTGATTCGCAGTGAACCTGTGGGAGCAGGTGTCGGGTTTTTAGGACAACTGTCACGTGTCCATATCTCCTCGGCACACTTGCCCGAAACACTCATTGTAAAGTTGCCAACAACAGACCCGGGTGGACACATGATGGGAGAAATGATGGGGGTGTGGGAACGTGAGCATCGTTTCTATACAGAAGTTGCTCCTCGTATTACTGCAATGCGTATTCCGCAATGTTTCTATTCCACTGCTCAACCGTATGCCCTCATTTTAGAAGACATGGCTCCAGCGCAGTCGGGAGATCAGGTTGTTGGCCCCACTGCACAACAGGCGCGCGATGCTGTTGATGCAGCAGCTCGTCTGCACAGTGCTTGGTTTAATACGCCAGAAACTCATGATCTCACTTGGATGCCCGATATCTCTGACCCGATGACGGCAACTGTGGGTGAAATGTTCGCAATTGGCTGGCCAATATTTTTAGAGCGCTACGAAAGCAGTTTGCCATCGCGCGTATTGAGGTGGTGTGAAGAGTTTGCACCACAAATTTCTGAATGGATCAGTTCATACTCTGCGTGGCCTGTCACCTTGTGTCATGGCGACTATCGGCTCGACAATATGTTCTTTGGTGCCGATGGAACATTTGGTCTCATCGATTGGCAAATGGCAATGCGAGCACCAAGTACAACAGATTTGGTGTATTTCATAGGGACAAACTTGCCAACCGACATGCGCCGTGAGATGCAAGATGAGTTGATTCAACGCTATGTAGATGGCCTAGTGCAAGGGGGCGTGCCAAAGGAGTGGGCAAATGTCGACAAAATTGTGCGCGGCCTCACCGAAGGTGTGCTCTTTTATTGCACATCTTTTGGTGCCAGCATTCTTGCTTTTGACCCCGCTAATGAACGCGGAGCAGCTCTGATGGACTCACTTGTACGTCGCGCATTTAGTGCCGCCGATGATTTGTCGGCGGGCCATGTGTTTGGCTTTGCGTAGCGTTTAGTTGGCGACGCTTGCGTCGACCCAGCTGCCATGGAAACCAAATGGTACGCGTGGCAAATGCACGCTGGCAATAGGTTCTTGGCTCATGGTCTGTGCATCGAAAATGACAAAGTCTGAGGTGTTCTTTGCCTTGTCGAATACATAGGTCATGAGATAACCGTCGTCTTCTGACGATGGATTCTCTGCGGGCACGAATACGGCTTCACCAGGCGAGCGACCTTTGCCAAGTTCAATTGATGTGCGAGCACCTGTGACGCGGTCGTATTTAATAATTGCGCCTGGATCTTCAAGCGGTGAATCGACGCCGCCAAGTTCTGGTGCAGACATTTCGTAACCGAAGCGATGCTTGCGACCAATGACAGAATCGGCAACACGCGGGAACTCACCAGGGCGATCGTCTACTTGCTCTTCAGACACTTTGCCTGTTTTGGTGTTGATGACCCAACGCCACAGAACTGGTGGTGGGAAGTCCATTGCGCTGTCGCGCCAGATGTGAGAGAAGCGTGCAACGTCGATAACGATGTTGTCGCCTTCTTCATACGAGTTCATGGGGTGAAACACGTAGCACGGGTTGATGTCGAACCATTTCACATCGGCATCAGCACCATTGCGTGGCATCACGCCAAGGCGGGCGGGGTAGTTGTCGTCCCAGTGAATAGGAAGCTCGCCGCGCATTGCCATTTCCAAGTCGAACACTGCAGGGAGGTCCATGAAGATGACGTAGTTCTCGGTGACGTTGAAGTCGTGCATCATGGTGGGGCCACCAACGGTGATGACCGTGTTTTGTACCATTTCACCTGTTGGTGAAATGCGTAGGTAGGTGAGATACGGCTCGAGGAAGTAGTAGCCAAATGCGAGCATTTCGCCAGTGAGTGGGCAGACCTTGGGGTGAGCGGTAAATGAGCCAGTGAGTTTGCCGTTGTAGTTGGTTGGTCCAACGGTGTTCAAGTCACCATCGAGTACGTAAGGAAAGTGTCCTTCTTCGAGAGCAAGAAATTTTCCGGCGTGACCAAAGATGTGTGTGTTGGCTTTCGACATTGCCATGTCGCCAAGTCCGGTGTCCATGTCGAGAATGTTGCGCGTAGGGTCGGTGATGTACGGCGTTTGTACGTAACGGTTGCGATACCACTCTGCTTTTCCTTCACGCAAACGTACGCCGTGAATCATGCCGTCACCGAGAAATGGATGATCGCTCATTCCGGTAATGGGGTTTGCGCCATTGCGCAAATAGCGACCATCGAGATGAGCAGGGATGGTGCCGGTGACTTTGAGGTCGGTGAGCGTGAGTTCTTCTTGAACTGGTGCTCCATTGCCGCGAAGGTGCGGTGGTACGCCACTTGCAGAAACATTGTCAATAACAGCCATGACGGCCCCCTTGGTTACCTGCAAGATCCCCCATGGCCTTGCTGGTGATTTACGTTAGTCGCAAAACTACGGTGTGGCTACTGCGTTGTTCTCTGGGTCGGCAACCGTTGCTTTTTTCACGGTTCCCGGTGATTCCCCTGCGAGTTCTAATGCAGCTGGGTCAGAAGTGGGAAGAACTTTGCCTTTGATGGTGAGTGCCACAGGCAAGGTGGTGTACCAACGACGAATGCTTTTCACCTTGCCACATACTGCTAAAACGCCTTCGAGCATGAACCTGGTTGCACCAAGCTTCACGCAGATCCAGGTTTGCTGCTTGGAAACGGGATACCACACTTTTCCGGCTTCTGTGATGGTGCAAATATATGGCGCGCCCGACATGGTTTTTGGTTCACCGGCGCTTTTACAAGCAGTGCCCGTAGCAATAGTTGCATTGCGTACAGCACCTTTTTCTTCGCTGCCGCAACTCGTGATGCCTGCAGTCAGAGTTGCCCCTACAAGGAGAAGCGATGCCATGCGGATGGTGAGTCGCCGAGTTGAACGGGCATCTTTAGAACTAAACATGTTTTTACTCTAGATGGAAATGGCGGCCAGGGGTAGTCGGGCTGTCGGCAGAAGTGCCAGACCTATATATAGGGTGAGTGAAAGGAGAGTGCGATGACGACATCAGCAGTTCCCATGGAACAGGCAGTTCAGGCAATTCGACCCACCGATACTCTTGCGGTGCCGTTAGGGCCAGGCGTGCCAGGGGCCTTTTTGCATGCGCTGGGCGAACGTACCGACTTTGTTGACTTACGGGTATCGGGAGCACTGCTGCCCGACTTGTTTGCGCTCTTCATGCAGCCCACCGTGCATTTGCAGAGTGGGTTTTTTGGGCCAGCCGAGAGGTTCTTGCGCGACAGCGGAGCTGATATCGATTTTGTTCCTGCCGACTTTCGTCGATTTGCTCCAGTGCTCGCTCGAAAAAAGCCACGGGTACTTGCCGTTGCGGGTGCGCAACCTGTTGATGGTTGGGTGAGTTTGTCGCTGCATGCAGGGGCGACAACGGATGAATTAGAAAAAGTGATAGCCGACCCAGAGCGAGTGCTCATTGTGGAAGTGAGCCCACACTACCCACACACTTTTGGCGCCGATGCGCGCGGAGGGAAATACACGCATCGCGTGAATGTAGACAACATCGATTATTTAGTCGAGTCAGATCGTGAGCCATTGAATTTGGCCGATGTTGTTCCCTCTGAAGCAGAAATGAAAATTGCAGAAATAGCAATGCAATACATTCACGATGGATGCACTTTGCAAACCGGTATTGGTGGTGTGCCAAACCATATTGCAACACAACTTGCTGCAGGTACAGGCGGCGACTACGGAATTCATTCCGAAATGTTCACGTCGGGTTTAATGCGTTTACATATGTCGGGGAAAGTAACGAATAAAAAGGGAACCGAATTCGACGGATTCTCGGTCACCACTTTTGCTGCGGGAACTCCCGACCTTTACACGTGGCTCCACAACAATAATGATGTTCGGTTCTTGCCGGTTGATGTGGTCAACTCTCCAGAAATCATTGCGCAGAATCGCAATATGGTGGCTATTAACGGGGCAATGGCTGTAGACCTTTCGGGTCAAGTCATTGCCGATTCCATTGGTGGAAAACAGTTTTCTGGAATTGGCGGGCATGAAGATTTTGTTGCTGGGCCGGGTTTGAGTGTGGGGGGTCGCAGTTTGGTGTGCATGCCTTCAACAACTGTGGTGAAAGGTGAAATGGTGTCACGCATTTTGGGGCGACTGCCCGAAGGCTCTGTAGTAACCACGCCGCGGCATCAGGTAGATGTAGTAATAACGGAATTTGGGGCAGCTGAGTTGTCGGGGTTGTCAATTGCCGAGCGCTCGCACGAGCTTGCCCGCATTAGTCACCCCGATTTTCGCGAGCAGTTGTTGTCAACGGCTGACGTGTGGCCCGCCGACTAACACTTCAACTTGTCACCGAGTAGTTTTTATCTTGTGCCGCCCCTCGTTCGACGTATTGCTGATTGCCAAACAGAGAGTT
>JAPKZV010000129.1 GCA_026393585.1 Actinomycetota bacterium | reverse complement strand
ATTTCGGTACCCACCAACATGCGGCCGGTTGTTTCCATGGTGACTTGCACCTGAATAGGAATTTCACGACCCACAATTTTCATCGCTTGGCGACATGCTTGCATTGCTGCCTTAATTTGTAGCAAGTCCATGCAGGTTTCAATGAGGAAAAGGTCTGAACCGCCATCAAGAAGTCCGCGTGCTTGTTCTACGTAAGACTCGCGCAGTTCGGCAAAGCCGATGTGCCCAAGGCTCGGCAGTTTGGTGCCGGGGCCCATTGAGCCGGCAACGAAGCGAGTGCGACCGTCGGATTCGTAGCTACTTGCCATTTCACGAGCAAGTGATGCCGCAGCAACGTTGAGCTCATAAGACTTTTCAGGAATGGCGTATTCAGTAAGAACGGTCGAGAAAGATCCAAAACTGGCGGTTTCAATTGCATCGACGCCTACTTTGAGAAACGCGTCGTGCATAGAGCGAATCACATCGGGTCGAGTGAGGCAAAGCATCTCGTTGCAGCCTTCAAGTGAGGCGCCACCAAAGTCGTCAGGTCCAAGATCGAGGTCTTGTACAAATGTGCCAAAGGCGCCGTCAAATACGATGACGCGCTCGTTCACGGCCTGAAGATAAGTCTGTCTTTTCATGTTCCTTACAAGTTATCGGCACAGGATCAGGTGCTCGTAACTCTCTCGCACTAACGTTGAGGCAAATGGCGCGCGAACCGATCTACACACGTGATGGCGACGATGGCACTACTGGCCTCTTTTATGGAGGAAGGGTGCCCAAAGACTCAGCGCTACCGCGCGCCTATGGCACCGTCGACGAGGCACAAGCCGTACTGGGGTTAGCTCGTAGCGCTGCAGTCAATAACACAGGCGATGCTCGTTCACAAGAAGTTGTCACCATGCTCGAGCCATTTATGCGCGACTTGTGGGTGCTCATGGCTGAACTTGCCACATTGCCAGAGAATCGTCACAAATTGGTTCCGGAAAAATCATGTGTGTCAGCCGAAATGGTGACCAAGATGGAACAACTCATCGACCAACTCGATACGCAATTTGAACACCCCACAGAGTTCGTGGTTCCTGGCGAGCACCCTGTGTCAGCATGGCTCGACCTTGCGCGCACCGTTGTGCGCCGTGCAGAACGTCATTCGCTAGCTGCTGCACCATCACCTTCTCATGTTGTGCCATACCTCAACCGCATGTCCGATTTGTTGTGGACCATGGCACGTTGGCAAGAGGGTACGAGTCGCCCTGTGCGCAGCGTTTAGACTTCGTATGTGACTATTCAATTCAGCGTTTCCACCTCATCTCGTTCACAAGCTGTCGCCATTGGTGTACCAGTGGGCACCGACGGGCCAGTATCTCCAAAAATTGGTCTGAATCGTAAGCAGTTAGCCGATCGTGGCTTCGATGGCCGAGTAGGTCAAACGTTGGTGCTGCACGGTTTAGGTGGTGCATCTGTCGTTGTAGCAATCGGCGTTGGCGCAGGTAATTCCTTAACACCCAACGATGCTCGTAAGGCTGCTGCAGCCTTTGCACGCGCTGCAGGCAAGGTAGAGAGTTTGTCAACCACGCTTGCCAACTTGGGTCATGGCAGCAAATCAAACATTGCACAAGCTGTTGTTGAAGGTATTCAACTTGCAACGCATCGCTACAGCGCACTGAAGAGCGACAAGAATTTCGCTTCACCGTTACGTGAAGTAGTGCTAGTGGCAACTGCAGCTAATGCAACGGCAATTTCACGTGGAGTGAAAGACGGAGCAGTCA
Organism: Actinomycetota bacterium; assembly: GCA_026393585.1. GTDB lineage: Bacteria > Actinomycetota > Acidimicrobiia > Acidimicrobiales > Ilumatobacteraceae > F1-20-MAGs119. The sequence continues at coordinate 3,781 of JAPKZV010000129.1, read as the reverse complement.
TTGCCAATGCAGTGTGCACGGCACGCGATTTTGCAAACATGCCCCCTGCGTATCTCACGGCTCGTCACTTCGCTGAAAAAGCACAAGAGATTGCTGCACAAACTGGCCTCGATATCACCGTGTACAACAAAGAAGAGCTCATTCAAATGGGTTGTGGCGGCATCATTGGTGTGAACCAGGGAAGCATTGAGCCACCGCGCATGGTGAAGTTGTCGTACAACCCCAAGGGTGCTGGCAAAAAGCAACACGTTGTGCTTGTTGGTAAAGGTGTTATGTACGACTCGGGAGGCATCAGCTTGAAGCCGTCCGACCCATCACATGCAGTGATGAAGATGGACATGAGTGGCGCTGCTGCAGTGCTGGCCACCATGAGCACGCTCAGTGCCTTGAAGTGCCAAACGCGGGTCACCGCATTTCTCATGTGCACCGACAACATGCCCTCAGGTAGTGCGCTCAAACTTGGTGACGTTCTCACTATGCGCAATGGCAAAACGGTAGAAATTCATAACACCGATGCCGAGGGTCGCCTCATTTTGGCCGACGGTCTCTCGCTTGCTGCTGAGCTGAAGCCATCGGCAATTATCAACATTGCAACGCTCACCGGAGCCTGCCTAGTAGCACTCGGCGAAAAAGTTGCCGGTGTTTTAGGAACCAACGACAAACTCATTTCTCAATTGGAAGATGCAGCGGCTCGCGTCGATGAGCCCATTTGGCAATTGCCATTGGTGAAGGAATACCGTCGTTTGCTCGACTCCACTGTTGCCGATATGCGCAACATTGGCGGGCCAGCTGGCGGCACTATCACTGCAGGTTTGTTCTTGAGTGAGTTCGTGGGCAACACGCCATGGGCACACCTCGATATTGCTGGGCCAATGAAAGTTGACGGCGACGATGGTTGGATGCAAAAAGGTGCAACAGCATTTGGCACGCGTCTCCTTATTGACACCGTGACCAGTTTCAAGCCTGTCTAACTCGCAGCGTTAGTGAGCCACATTGCATGTGTCTCGCGGAGGTGTTGGGGTAAGCGTTGAACATGTCGTGCCGATAAGGCAGGTATGCGTGTTCGTACGGCGAGCCCGTACGAGTATTTCTGCGCCACACCAAACATCACTAAACGGTCAATTCCGCGCGTAAAGGGGCATTCTTTGTCGGTGCGGTAATTCAACCCGAGTGCTGCTGCGGTTTCTGGCAAGTTGAGTTCGTATCCGTCGGGGTAGTGGTCGAACCCGCTCACTAAGCGGCGCAAAAGCCACGTAGAAGTAGGCCCCAGTATGCCGAGCCAATAGTGCTCGACATAGTCGCTGCGTACTTCAAAACCGGTGGAGTCGACCACAGGGTCAAGCCATGGGTAGACCACCAGTGTTTCGGAATCGTGAAGAACAGTTGCAGTTGAGTTCATGCCTATATGTGTGCATTGTGTGGCACTTGGTGACACAAATTGTTTGATGAACACAAGAGAGCAAGAATGAAGCAATGTCGGAAGAACTACTGAAGCTTGCTCAAGAGATGTTGGCAGGTGCCGAGCGTGTCACCGTGCTTACTGGCGCTGGCATTTCTACCGATTCCGGCATTCCCGATTTTCGAGGGCCCAACGGCGTATGGACGCGTAACCCTGCAGCTGAAAAAGTGGCAACGCTCAAGCACTATTTAGAAGACGAAGAGATTCGCAAAATCGCTTGGCAGAATCGGCTCATTTCACCAGCATGGACTGCACAACCCAACCCTGGTCACCTTGCTCTAGTGCAACTGGAACAGCAAGGAAAAATGCACGGTCTTATTACGCAAAATATTGACGAGCTTCATCAACGTGCGGGAAATTCACCCGAGCTTGTGATTGAAGTGCACGGCACGATGTTTCGCACCGCGTGTTGGAGTTGTCACGAACGACTTCCTATGGAGCACGCCATTGAACGAGTACGTAACGGCGAGGAAGATCCGCAGTGTTTAGCGTGTGGGGGAATTCTCAAAAGCGACACCATTAGTTTTGGTCAGGCACTTGTTCCTGAAGTCATCGCACGCGCCATGCAGGTGAGTGAAGAGTGCGATGTGTTTGTTGCTGTGGGCTCCACCTTGTCGGTGTTTCCGGCCGCTAATGCCGTGCCTCGAGCAAAAGCAGCGGGGGCAAAAATCATCATTGTGAACGGCGTGCCCACCGAGATGGACCGCTATGCCGATGCGGTATTACTGGGAGATATCAGTGTTCTCTTGCCGCAATTAGTGGCTTAAGCACTGCAAAAGGGCCCCGAGCCGAAACCCGACCCATCAGGTAGCATTTAGGTATGGCTACATTCCGTGACCTTCTGTCGAAGGCAAAAGCGCAAATTACCGAGGTCGACACCGCTGAAGCGCAAAAACGCATTCAAGCTGGTGGAGTCATTGTGCTCGATGTTCGCGAGCCAGATGAGTTCGACCAAGGTGCGTTACCCGATGTGTTGCACATTCCTCGTGGGCACTTAGAAGCACAAATTGAAGGCAAGATCATCGACAAGGCTGCACCGGTTGTGGTGTATTGCGCCGGCGGTGTGCGCAGTGCGTTTGCCGCACAAACTCTCACTGAAATGGGATACACCAACGTTGTTTCCATGGATGGCGGATTTGGTAAATGGAAAGACGAAGGCCGCACCTGGAAGCTTCCTGTCACGCTCACACCAGAACAGCGCAATCGCTACCAGCGCCATTTGTTGTTGCCAGAAGTCGGCGTTGAAGGTCAAGCAAAATTGCTCGGCGCAAAGGTGCTCATGCTTGGTGCGGGTGGCCTTGGTTCACCAGCAGCGTTGTATTTAGCTGCAGCTGGTGTAGGCACCATTGGCATCATCGACATGGACGTTGTTGATGCGTCGAACTTGCAGCGCCAAATTTTGCACAACCTCGACCGCATTGGCGATCGCAAAGTAGATAGTGCAAAAAAGACACTCACGCTCATGAACCCCGATGTCAACGTGGTTACTTACGACACGCGTCTCGACGCAAGCAACATCATGGACATCATTGCTGGCTACGACGTCATTGTCGATGGTGCCGACAACTTCCCGAGCCGTTACTTGTTGAACGATGCCAGTGTGAAGTTGGGCATCCCAGTTGTTCACGGTTCCATTTTCCGCTTTGAAGGAATGGTGAGTGTTTTCCACCCACTTGAAGGCCCTACGTATCGCGACATGGTTCCCGAGCCACCTCCAGCAGAACTTGCACCAAGTTGCGCAGAAGCTGGCGTTCTTGGCGTGTTGCCAGGCATTATCGGCTCCATCCAGGCGCTTGAAACCATCAAGGTCATTTTGAAACTTGGCGAGCCACTCATAGGCCGCATTCTTGCGGTCGACACCACCGAGATGATTTTCCGCACGTTCAAATTGCGTGCCGACCCATCGAACCCTGTGACCTATGCCAACCGCGATCTCATTCAGGTACGTGACCTCGAAGGACTCTGCGGGCCACAGATGGCTCACTAGGCTGGCAGGGTGCCTGTACGCCCTCGTCATATAGCCATCGTTGGTGCCGGATTCTCGGGTGCGGTCATCGCTCGTGAACTCGCCGAAGCAGGTCATCGTGTCGATGTGTTCGACTCGCGACCACATGTAGCGGGCAATTGTCATACAGAGCGTCAAGACGACGATGTGATGGTGCATGTTTATGGGCCACATATTTTTCATACTGCTCATGAACACGTGTGGCAGTACATGAATCGCTTCGGCACCATGATGCCGTACAACCACAAAGTGAAAGCAACCACACAGGGCAAAGTGTTTTCATTGCCGGTCAACTTGCTCACCATCAATCAATTTTT
>JAPKZV010000176.1 GCA_026393585.1 Actinomycetota bacterium | reverse complement strand
GAAGTGTTCAGCAGCAAGTGCTCGCCATTCATCTTCAGAGCCGGGTTGCATTGTTGGCACATAGTGCGTGAGCATCAATTTCTTCACACCATTGCGTGCAGCTGTTTGGCCGGCTTGTTGAACCGTGGAGTGATAATCGAGGATATCGGTGAAGCGTTCTTCAAGCGGCGGAACAAATGCGGCTAGAGTGCGTACGAGATCTTCGCGTAAAACAGTTTGCACATATACATCGGCATCGCGAACAAGAACGTCGAGTTCAGCACAAGGAATGGTGTCACCAGCGAGTGCAGCAACTTTTCCTTCGTGTGTAATGCGGTAACCCACAGTGGGTGAAACGGGTCGGTGGTCGGTGCGGTGCACCTCAAGTGTTACATCACCAAGTTGCATCGAGTCGCCAGGTGCCACTTCACGAACGTCGAGCACGAGGCCTGGCCCTTCGCGCAAATCGCGGTGGTGGTCGAGGCGGTAACCCTCATCGGGTCCAAGCATCATGAGCAGACCATCAACGATGCGCTTCGTGCCAACGGGGCCAATTATGACGAGAGGCGTATAGACGGGCGACATGATCCACTTGGTAGTGACGATGTCGTTTAAGTCGCTGATGTGGTCGCTATGTAAATGGGTAAGTACAACAGCAGTGACCATTGGAGGCATGAGGCCTGCGCCAACAATGCGCATCACACAACCGCGGCCACAGTCGACGACGATGTTTTGATTTCCCGCTTGCACCAAAGTGGAAGGACCAGCGCGATGTGGGTCTGGCATCGGGCTTCCGGTGCCCAAAAGAGTGATTTTCATGGCTCCTCGTTTCTGAGGAAAGCCTAGTTCTATACAGTGGTAACAAGTACCTTTGCCGGTTCGGGCTCTTGTTCAGCAGCAGTTACTTCAATGCAGCTCTCGGCAGATGGCAAGGGGCATGTGCAGTTGAGGCCACCTACTGGAACCACCAACGGGCTGTGCACTGCGCCATAGGCGGAGTACATGCTCATGAGGGTGGAGTAGTGAATGGAGAGACATTCTTCAGTGTGGAGTTGCTTGGGCTTCACAGACTTCTCACGGCGCCATTTCATATTCCCAACGTACGTGGTGAATGCCCGATGAAATAGGGGGAAGAGGGTGACTTCACCGAGGGTTCACCCAATGTCAATCTCAAAAATAGTCACCGTTCAGTCAACGGAGTTCCGTGGGTGTCTTGAGCACACCGTAAAGTGAACGGATGGTCCCCGCGAGTTCACTTGGTGCATTTGCGGTCGCTTCGTTTCTGTTGCTCATCATCCCGGGCCCGGCGGTCATTTATGTTTTGAACCGCAGTGTTTCTGATGGTCGCAACGTTGCCCTGAGCGCAGTTGCGGGTTTGGAATGCGGAAACTTCATGCATGTCATTGCCGCATCCGCTGGTTTGTCGGCTGTTCTTGCAGCGTCATCAACTGCATTCAACACGGTGAAGTGGTGTGGAGCGATTTATCTTATTTTTATTGGCGCTCGAACGCTTCTGCGCCGACCAGCAACAATGGCGGCCTCGCTCACCACGATGGCGCCACGTAAAGCATTTATTCAAGGCTTTGTGGTGAACACACTGAATCCGAAAGTGGCGCTGTTCTTCTTATCTTTCTTGCCCCAGTTCATCGACCCCGAACAAGGTGCGGCTTGGTTTCAAGCCTTGGTGCTCGGCCTTGTGTTCGTTGCTATTGGCTGTGTCACCGATAGTGCTTATGCGCTGACTGCAAGCTCATTACGCACGGTGTTGCTCCGTGGTCGTGCATTGCCATTCGTGCAGCGTTGGGTTGCCGGAAGCGTGTTCATTGTGCTCGGCTTGGTCGCGGGAACGGCTTCGGCGGGAAGTAATAAGTAACTGTTACTTGGCAGCGAATTCTTTAAAAGCCGCAAAAGCTCGTGGGCCATACACCGTTGCTGGTCCACCATTCATAGAGATGGTTACTCCCAGGGTTTCTGCAACTTCAGCTTCGGTGGCACCATTGCGCGCCGCACCTTTAGCGTGTGCTGCAATACACCCATCACAATGAACCGATACCGCAATAGCAAGAGCGATGAGTTCTTTTGTTTTGGCGTCGAGTGCACCTGGCTTGAATGCGGCCGCATGCATTTCACCGAAACCTCTATAGACGTCGGGAATTGCATTGCGCAGATCTTTGCTGAGTGGCGCAAGTGCACTTTGCACATCTTTTCCGTACGAGTGACTTTCGCTATTGCCATGGTCATGTTGCTCGCTGCTGTTCATGTTCTTAGTCTGCCTCACCTAGGGTGAACGGTATGGAACCCCTTGTTGTCAATGCAATTGCGACGTGTGTCATGGTTGGCGTCATATGGTTTGTTCAAGTGGTGCATTACCCACTCCTTGCAACCATTGGGCAAGATCGCGCATCGGAAATTGCTCAGGAACACCAACGTCGCACTGGTTGGGTGGTGGGGCTACCTATGGCTGCCGAAGGAGTCACAACCTTGTGGCTTGTGTTCGACTCGCCCAGCGGTGTGCATTCCGTTTTGCCATATGTGGGTGGAATTCTCTTGGCCATTGCTTTAGGCAGCACCATTTTTCTCTCGGTACCGCTACACGAAAAAATGGCCAATAGCCCGACCGCAGATATTGGTGCTCAACTCGTGCGTACCAACTGGCCCCGCACTATTGCCTGGACACTACGTGGTGTGCTCGCGGCAATCATGTTGTTGCAGGCAACATGATACGCACATACAAAGCCGAGTGCCCAGTGCCGGTGAAGCGTGCAGTGATGGTGCAGACATGGGAAAACCTTGTGTACCTGCATTGGGCGTATGAGCCTGAACAGGTGCAATCGTTGTTGCCCGAGGGTTTGCTTGTCGACACATTCGCAGGAAATGCGTATGTGGGTCTCATTCCTTTCCAGATGCGAGGCATTGGGGTGCCGCACCTTCCTGCTGTGCCGTATTTTGGAACGTTTCCAGAAGTGAATGTGCGTACCTATGTCATACGTAATGGCATTCCTGGAGTGTGGTTTTTCTCTCTCGACATCAATCGCATGTTGCCTACGTTTGTGGCGCGCACAACGTATTCATTGCCGTATTGCTTTGGCAAAGTAAGCCACGGCGTTCAGCAAGTGGGCAGCACCTCAGTTGTGGAAACGCTTGTGCAGAGGCGATGGCCGCGTGGAGTGGAAGCATCTACACAACTACGTATTGAAGTAGGCAACACAATTGCAGCGCCGAGTGACTTTGAACACTTTCTCTCTGCGCGCTGGGGTTTGTACTCGCAAACACATAACAAGAAAATTCGCTACGCCCCTGTGTCGCATGAACCATGGCCGCTCCACAGAGCTACTGCACTGCACGTTGATGATTCATTAGTGCAAGCCGCAGGTTTGCCTGCACCAACCGGTGAGGTTCACGCACTATTTTCACCTGGGGTGAGCGTTCGTGTCGGTTCGCCATCGACAAAATTCGTAGAATAGACAGATGACTTCATCCCCCGCCATCACATCAGTTGTATTCGATTTTGGCGGTGTCATTATTACGACTATTACTGAGAAGATTCAGCGCATAGCCGATTCTTTAGGTTGCCCCATGCCGCAACTGCATTCCATCATGATGGGTCCGCAACATGAGTCGGGCGACCATCCGTGGCATCGCATGGAGCGCGGTGAAGTTGCGCGTGACGATTTGCAAGGCCTTATTGCGCCCATCGCAGCAGCCGAAGGGGTGCATTTTCAAGGTAACGAATTTGAAACGCTGCTACTCAACAGTACGTACAACATCAATCACTATGTGCTCGATCACATTGCAGACTTAAAAGAACGTGGATACAAAACTGGTCTCTTAACCAATGGCATGCGTGAATTTCATGATCATCTTGTGACCATTGTTCCCGAGGAACTCTTTGATGTGTACATCGACTCTGCGCTCGTAGGAATGCGCAAGCCAGAGCCACGCATCTTTGAGCACACCCTGCAGGAATTGGGAATCACTAACCCGGCTGAAGTGGTGTTCCTCGACGACTTCATGGGCAATATTGAAGGTGCACGTGCAGCTGGTATGCAGGTCATCCATGTGGGCGACCCCCGCGTAGCCC
>JAPKZV010000141.1 GCA_026393585.1 Actinomycetota bacterium | reverse complement strand
CACCGCCATGCTGCGCGGCGATCTTTCTGGCGCAGCAGCAATGCTCGAAGGCAGCGACGCACTCGGCATGCTCTCGGCACCTGGTGGCCGCATTGCAGGTGGCACTAGCCAAGTGCAACGCAACATCATTGGTGAACGACTTCTTGGTTTGCCTCGCGAACCAAAACCCACAACAGAGAAGAAATAATGCCTACCACTGTGACCGTGCCATCAACCGATGGCGTGCAACTCGCACTGCATCACCTAAGCGACACCCCTGCAGGAACTCTTCCCATCATGTTGCTCTCGCATGCAACAGGTTTTCATGGTCATTGCTGGCTTCCCATTGCACAACACCTTGCAGGAACATTCGACTGCTGGGCACTCGACTACCGCGGTTATGGCGACTCCACTGTTCCTCACGACTGGCAAGTGCGCTGGCCTGCTTATGGCGAAGACGCAACTGCAGTAGTGCAATACCTCACCTCACATGAGAACAACGCTCCGCTGTGGGCTGCTGGTCATTCCATGGGTGGAGCAACACTGCTCATGGCTGCCGTAAAAAACCCGGAACTCTTTGCCGGCATCACCGCATTTGAACCCATTGTGTTTCCACAAAGTGGTTTTCGCCCCGCTGACATGCCGCCTAACCCACTTGCCGCAGCAACACGCAAGCGCCGTGCCTCGTTTTCTACACGAGAAGAAGCATTCACCAACTTTTCTTCAAAGCCACCCATGAATGCATTCCACCCCGATGCACTACATGCCTACGTTGACTACGGCTTTGCCACACAACCTGACGGCAGCGTTTCACTGAAGTGCAACCCCGAACACGAAGCCCGCACGTACGACACCGGTGGCATTCACGAAACGTGGAACCAACTTGCAAACATTGCAACACCTACGTGGATACTCGGCAGCACACCACAGCAATACCAACCATCAGCTATTTCTGAACAAATTGCTTCGCTTCTCCCCCATGGGCACTACGAAGCCTGGCCAGAGGTTTCACTCTTAGGCCCACTCGAAGACCCTGCACGTTTCGCAGCGTTTCTTGCTTCGCGCCCTGCTGCTTAGGCAGACAACTTAAAAAGCGCGAATGGGTCGCATGTAACGGTTGGTTGCATTTTTCGGTGCGTTATTCGCGCCATTCATCGATCCCATGAGGTAATCCGCTACGTTGGTCGTTTGAGCGCCGGAGTATTCAGAGGAACTCAAATACTCAACAATCATGCCCGAGAGCGTCAGACCACCAACATTTGTCCTTTGGTTGTAGACCTCAGCTAGTTCGTCTACGGACGGTAAGAACCAGTCATTTTGGCCACCCAAAACTAAATCATCTGCAAGTCGTGCAGCGATACCCGCTGTGGCACACCCAGCAACAATGTCGGCAGTATTTTGCTCGCCTGTTCCAATTGCAGTTCCTTCAGCACCGGGGAGATTTGTTCCATAGCAACCCCAACTGCCCGCTATTCGGTCGGTATCGGAACCGCCACATGTGCCATCAGACCACCCGGCACAAGCTGCTTCTAAATAACGCCCCCATGACTGTGTCGAACCGGCGTCATAAAATATTTTGCCGCCACCTGGGCCGGTTTGGCCGACCGTATAAACAATTGGCGCAGCCGTTGTGGAGGTTGTGCTGCTCGTAGTTGAACTTGTGGACGTAGTGCTGCTCGTTGTTGAAGATGTAGAAGTTGTGCTGCTCGTTGTTGAACTTGTGGTCGCAGCTAACGCAGCTATTGTTGTGGTGGTTGTTGCAACTGCAACCGTTGTGGAAGTTGTTGTCGTTGCGGTGACTGCCTTTGTCGTTGTCGATTCGCACTCAGTATTGACAGATGGCGCAAACCCCAGGCCACCCAGCAATACCAGTGGCGCTAAAACCACCGATAAACGAGTTGTCGATTGACGCACCCAATGCACCGCGAAAAGTCCAGCCGCAAGCAAGATAATGCTTACAAATACCAGCTCAATCGAGGTTCCCGTTTTGGGCAAAGCACAAACATCAACCGCAAACATATTGACCTCTAATATCTGAATTTGTAAACATCTACTAACTCAGACCTTAACCAAAACGCCATGCGTGTCTGTACAATTTCGCCCTTACATCAGTGATGAGTCAGCGCCCTGCACGTTGCGCAGCGTTTCTTGCTTCGCGCCCTGCTGCCTAGGCAGATAACTCAGCCAGCCCAGCCCAGCCCCCAAAGGATAGATTTTGAAGACATAGCCTATTTTTCATAGACTAATAAGTATGAATTATAGTTTTTCTCGTTGGCCACATTCCGCCCGCATGCGCAAAGTTCTTGCGCTTCTCATTGTCTGCGGTCTGATCGGTGTCTTGCGCCAACCGAGTGAGGCCTATCAGGGCACTAACGGCAACTGGTCGTGGACAGTCCAAGGCTCCTCAATTTCTATCGACGGCACTACCTACTACACCGGAGCGAAGCGTTCCAGCACGTTGCCTAATGGAATAACAGTAGGCGTATCGACAACCGGTCAAGTAGCAATCTCATCTAGCGACCAAACCCTAGCTACTCGCGGTGGGGTTGATGCCCAGTATGCACGCACGGGCATTGCAGCAATGACCGGTGTGCAACTCATCACTAACGACGCCGGCTGCACCTACGGCACCTTATGCGCCAACCGCGGAACGATAACGCTTTCATTTTCACAGAAGGTAACAAACCCAGTTTGGTCATTTGCCGGTATCGGTGGCGGAGCACAAATGAACAGCGGTACATACCGCACCGTGACCTGGTCAGAACTTGATGTCACTACTCCAGGCATCACGCTCACGAGGCTTGCTGGCGAAAATATGACAATTGTCGGTGGTACCCGTATTGAACCAACAGTAAAAAACCCTGACTTTAGTTGTAGCAATATTTCAACGGGCTCTACTTCATATGGGGCCACTGCAAAAGCTATGTGTGGCTCTGTTCGTATCAATGGCACATTTACCACAGTCAGTTTTGATGTCGATTTCGGGAGCGTGAACAACGCCCAGCCTTACCCTGGCCCTAGCCAAGTTGAAGATGGATGGTCCATGGTGATCAGCCTCGACGACGACTACGGCTTAGCTCCGTCATCGTATGAACTCTCCGCCGCAGCTAGCCACACAATTGGAGCACTCCGCTTAGGCACAGTTGTGACTGCAGACCAAACAACTCTCTTGAACCCTACGACCAACGCAGACGCAGTTGCTGCCGGATCGACAATTACAGGCGATGACGGCACAACAGGTCTGAGTGGAAATGTTTCTTTTGGTGCTGCGGGCACTACTTACAGTTCCACTATTTCGCTTTCAGGTGTTGAAGCGAATGCAACGCTATGCGGATGGATTGATTTCAATAAAAATGGAACGTTTGATAGCCCCGCAGAACGCGCATGTGCATCACCCACCACTGGTGCAACCACCGCCACTTTGACGTGGACAATTCCCGCAACTGTGTCAACCAATGGCATTACTTATGCACGCTTGCGCCTGAGTTACAGCGCATCGGCGAACAGCCCAACAGGGTCACTCGCCTCCGGAGAGGTTGAGGACTACTCCCTCACC
>JAPKZV010000145.1 GCA_026393585.1 Actinomycetota bacterium | reverse complement strand
GAGTGGTCAATCAGCGGCACACGCGGTGTGATGCAAGGCGGCTGACATGCCGCATGTGAGTTGCATCACCGTGACGTACGGGCCGACTCCTGAACTTTTCTCGTTACTTGAATCGGTGCAACGTCATGCGGGCGATATTTCTTATGACATGACTGTTGTGGCGCAACCTTCGGACGAAGGCTCAATGGCTGACGAAGTTTCTCGACGAGCACCGTGGGTGCGCGTCATTGCGCTTGACAGCAATATCGGATTCGGTTTGGCCAACAACCTCGCAGTCAAGCAAGTTGAGGGCGAATTTGTTGCCTTTTTGAACCCTGATGTCGTGGTGAGCGAAGGATGGCTTCCACCGTTGTTATCGGCTCTTGCCGATCCGGCGGTATTCGTGGCCGCACCTCCTTTGTTGTCGGCACATGGATACGTCGAAGAAGCTGGACAAGTGATGTTCTCCGACGGTGGCAGTGATGCTGTGGGTGGACCGCATCTGCCATTTGATTATGAACACATGATGTTTACCCGAGATGTTGATTACGCATCGGCGGCATGTTGGGTGACTCGTCGATCGGTATTCACATCTTTGGGTGGGTTTGACCCGGCGTACGCACCTGCTTATTTTGAAGATTCAGACTTGGCGTTTACAGCGCGATCGCGTGGATTGGTGTCTCGGTTAGTTGTTGATCGGCCTGTGGTGCATGCGCATGCAACCGCAACTGCTGGTCGAGTTGCGTTAGCCGAACGCTCCCGCAAGATCTTTCAAACAAAGTGGGCCGATGAGTTGTTATCGCAACCCACGCGATTGTTTTCTGGTGAAGACTTGGCACGAATTCGAGACCATATGTGTGGATCACGGACATTGATCTTGATTGGCGACTCTGTCGTTGAAGCCGAGGTCACAGCGATTGTTGAGACAGCTGGTCATTCTGCGGCCGCAAACCCCCGTGATCGCTTCACGATTGCGCTGAGCCCTCGTCCATTTGTTGAAGGCCTGCGACGTCAGTGGAGTAGGTCGGGACTTGAGATCACTCAATGTCCACTTGCGACAATTGATCCCCAACGCGTTGCAACCGCAACGAAAATTGAAAGAGTTGGAGTATGAGGAAATCTCGAATGCTTCTGGTTGGCGCTGTAATCGTCTGGCTCTTCGGATTGTTGATACGTGTGCACCTGTTGAGGACTCCATTGGGATCGTTGAATGCCGACGAGGCGTACACCGGACTACAAGCGATGTCGATCTTGAATGGCGAATTGCCAGTGATAATGGGTGGAGCGGGCTATACGGCTATTTTCGATAGCTATTTTTTTGTGCCATTCGTTTGGATCTTTGGTGCACATGTCGTTCCCCTGAAATTGTTGTCATCTTTGTGGTGGGCAGGCGCAGCGTTGTTGATGTATTGGCTTGCGAAACGATTCGTAGGTCGCAGTTGGGGGCTGTTAGCAGCATCAATGGTGTGGGTTGCTCCCGGGGCATTGATGTTGTTGTCGACTCGTGCCTACGAGGCGTACGGACTTGGCTTGCTGGTTTCGGTATTGACTGCATTCGCAACAATTCGGATCGTGGCCGATCACGAGTTGCCTCGTCGTTGGGTCATGCTCGCTGGGGCTGGGGCAGGGTTGGCTTTTTATTTACATCCGATGTTTATCGCAGTCGCTCTTCCGATGATGATGGTGCCGTGCTGGATACATCGCCGTGAAATTCGTCGGTGGTGGATTCCTGCGGCTGGTTCAGCAATATTTGTGAATGTGCCTCTGCTGTTGTGGAACGTTCGCAACTCGTGGCCATCGCTGTCACAACCAGCACCGTCAACCGAATCTGCTCCAACGCGATTCGTGCGATTTTTCACAGGTCTCTTGCCACGTTCTTTCGGATTAAGGAATCCAGGCGGCGAATGGATCTGGGGTTCAATATCACTTGTTATCTACGTGATGTTCCTCGGTTTGATTGTGTGGGGGGTTGTCGAACTTCTACGACGTGGGGCGCGTGGTTTGGTTATTGCACTTCCGGCAATTTTCTGTTGGCCAATCTTGTCGTTGTTCAGCAATATGGGTTTTGTCACCGACGGCCGATACGCGATTGTCGGATTTCCCTTCTTGATCATTGCCTTAGTCGTCGGTGTACGTTCGTTGGTGGTGCTCATGAAGCGGCCGCAATTGACCAGCTTTATTGCTCCAGTCATTGCCGGAGTCTTGTGGGTTGGAATCTTCTTGATCCCGTGGGTCAGAGATAATGCGCCTGATGTTGTTGATGATCCGAATGCCAATGTCCAAGCAATTGTTGATGTTCTCGTGGCGGATAATTACGAATTTGCGGCGGGCAACTACTGGTTAACGCTGCCCATCGAGTATCAAAGCGATCGGCAAGTCTTGACAGCAGTTGCGGGGCACCCATGGGGAGCAGTTTTCCCCTGGCAACCACAGTTTCGTTGGGGCGTACGGTTGCCGCAGACGCAGAGCGAGGTGATGGCGGCGGCGCCATCCGAAGTCGCCTACGTATTTTTGCCAGACGATGAGCAAGTAGACATCTTGCGTTTACCTATTGAAGAGTACGAACGGCGCGAAGTCGGTGGCGCGGTACTGTATCTTCCATTGGTGCACTCTGTGGTGCCCGAGTAACGAAAGCGAATTCGATATGTGGAATGGACAACGGCTTGCGGTAGTGCTGCCGACGTATAACGAACACTTGTCAATTGCCGAATGTATTCGTGGCTTTGATGCGCTCGGAATTGTGGATGACATTTTGGTCGTCAACAACAATGCTCACCCAGATACGTCGCCGGCGGTGGCAACAACCAATGCTCGTGAAGTTTTTGAAAGTACTCAAGGGTACGGTGCCGCAATTCGTCGGGGACTTCTTGAGACACTCGACGCTGACTTGGTGTGTATTTGTGAGCCTGACGGAACTTTTGATCCAAATGACATTCTTAAGTTGTTACCGTTTTCGACTGACGTCGACATTGTTTTTGGTTCTCGAACTGTTCAAACGTTTATTTTTTCGGGTGCCAATATGGGGCGATTTCTTCGTTACGGCAACTGGTCTGTCGCCAAGTTGACCGAGGTACTTTTCAATACGGTCAACTTGTCGGACGTTGGATGCACGTACCGAATTTTGAGCAGGTCGGCAATTGAGGAACTATCGCCCCATTTCACTGAGAACGGTTCATCGTTTGGTTTTGAAATGATGTTGGTGGCTGTGAAAAGGAAAATGTCTTTAGTTCAACTGCCCGTG
>JAPKZV010000200.1 GCA_026393585.1 Actinomycetota bacterium | reverse complement strand
CCACCGCCCATCTGTGGGTTCAACCGATAGTTGTTGGTCATGTCAGACATAAAGGTGAAACGCGACGTCATTGCTTCTAAGTCACCTATTGCGCCACTACTCACCACGTCAACCAAGCGCTGAAAACGTGGGTGCCATTGCGCCCACACCGCCTCAACCAGCATGACGCCACATTCGCTAGCCGTCGCAAACATTGAGCGCACTTCATGCGCATTCAACCCCAGTGGTTTTTCACACAACACATGTTTGCCAGCACGCAGTGACTTTTCTACCCACTCCAAATGTTGACTATTGGCCAGGCTGATATACACCGCCTGCACACGTGGGTCGGCAAGTAGCTCGTCGTAAGAGCCATAAACGTTTTCTGGTTCTAGTTGCGCTGAACGCGCCGCATCGCGGCTTGCCACCCCAAACAACGTTGCATGTTGTGCATCGTGAACCGCAGGCGCCATTCCCTTGCTTGCCACAAACCCGGCACCAAGAAAGCCCCAGCGCACTGTCATGGTTACAACTTACGCAATTGTGGCACCACTGGTAAGGCGTTATTACGTGCCGACTCTTCAGCAGCTTGCATAATGGCCACCACGTTGCGCGACTGCACAGCATTTACTTCCATCGGCGTACCGTTGTTCAGGTACTCCACAATGGAACGGTGAAATGCCAGTGTGTCGGGCGTATTTACAGCAACTTCACGCACTGTTCCATCTTCATGATGAACGGTGAGCAGCGCTGGTAGGTCGGCAACGGCAGGTTCGCCTGCTGGGTTCCAATTCCCCACTAAAGAACCTTTGGTGCCGAGCACATAGAACTTCGGTTTGCGTGCTGCAGCAAGATCGGAGTGAACGAACGTTGCTTGCTTGCCGCTCTTGAACGTGACCGTGACGTGAGCGTGGTCGGCGTTGGTGGCATGCGTCCACACACGCTTATGGTTTTGTCCACTCACGTGGTCGACGTCATCAGGAATGATGTTGAGAATTTGGTCGAGGAAGTGGCTGCCCCAGTCGAAAATGGCTCCACCTGAAACTTCAGCATTGGAATGCCAGTAGTCGCATGGCCGCGAATACCCGCCCACAAAACTGTCGTAGTGATACACCTCACCAATTTCACCCGAACGAATCACTTCACGCATTGCCACAAAGTCGGCGTCGTACCTTCGGTTTTGATACACCACCAGCATCAACTTCTTTGACGCAGCAATTTCCATGAGTTCATCGCACTCAGAGGCCAACAACGCCATCGGCTTTTCCAACACCACATGAATGCCACGTGACAATGCTTCCTTCGCCCAGGCATAGTGGCTATTTGGCGGAGTTGACACCACCACGAGGTCGATGAGACCCGAATCGAGCATTGCAGTGGCGTCGCTAAATGGTGCTGCGTTGGGGGCGAGCTCTAAAGCCGCTTGCACCCGGTCGGGGTTGGTGTCGCACACTGCAGTGAGCTCGAGGCCCTCAGTTCCCTGCACCGCCACATTGTGCTCGTGACCAATTGCTCCATAGGCAAGAAGCCCGACTCGAATGTTGTTTTTCACCTAGGCGACATTAGCCACCCATGCCCGATCTTCGGTTCTCGTGCCACATAAAAGAGTCCAACAAAAAGGCCAGTAAGTGGCTCCAGCCGGGAACCTCTCACTGACCTCGCCCCCAGCCTACCGACGCATTTCCCCACCAAGCATGTAGTGGCTACTCTTGAGTAACAAGCACAGGGGGAACCATGTCAGAAGCAGATCGACTCAAACACGCCTACGGAAAAATCAACAAGGAATACGGCTTCGCACTTGCCACTTGCCCACCTGAAAAAGATGGCCCCATCTACATGGTGAACCTCATGAAGTATCACGAGGTTGCACAGTACGACGGCGCCGACACTGAAGCTGCTCCTATTAGCGGTCGTGAAGCCGACGACAAATACAACCCCGCATCGGTGCTCAACAAAATTGGTGCCGACATGGTCTTCATTGGCGATGTCACCGGCAACTACACGGGCAGTGAAGATTGGGATCGCATTGCGGTAGTGCGCTACGCAACACGCAAGTCGTTTATCGAAATGCAATCGCGCAAAGACTTTGGCGAAAAGCACGTGCACAAAAATGCTGGCATGCAACGCACCGTCATTGTGTGCTGTCGCCCAGAAGACACCGCAATCGACACGCGCGAACGCCCCGCCCCATCACTCGAGCTACGCACCGTTGCCATGATTGTTCGCCAAACCCCACAACGCGATGCAGCCTTTGCCGCACTTCCCGAAGCAGTGAACTTCGCTGCAGAAGGCACCATCGTCAGCGACGGCCGCATGTGGGACACCGTGCAGTTCATTCCCGTGCAGTCGGCCGAGGAAGTTCCCGCCATTGCTGCACGCATTTATGATGCAGAGCCTGGCACCACCTACGTGATGGCAGTTCGCGTCACCCTCGATGCCTTCACCTCGCGCTAAAACTCTCATGTTTTTAGAAATTGATCGCAGCAATATACGCAACTACCGCATCAACATCGGTGGTGCTTCAACTACTCCCGCACCGGGCCAAGTGGTCATGCGTATTGAACGCTTCGCGCTCACGTCGAACAACATCAGCTATGCACTGAGTGGCGACTTTCTCGACTATTGGGGCTTCTACCCAGCTGAAGAAGGCTGGGGCAGACTTCCTGCAATGGGTTATGGCGTCGTTACCGCCTCAGCCCACCCCGACATTGCAGTAGGCGGCCGCTACTTCGGCTTCTTTCCCGTCGGCGATGTTCATGTCGTTGATGCAGAACCATCTCGCGCGGGTTTCATCGACAATGCACCGCATCGTGAAAAGCACGCAATGGCTTACCGGTCTTTCGACAAAGTTGAACCAGCAAGCAATGACACCCAGATTGTTTGGAACGAAGATGCCATTCTCATTTTCCGTGGCCTCTTCCTCACGTCATACCTTGCCGACGATTTCCTCGCCGACAAAAACTTTTATGACGCAACTCAGGTCATTGTCACCAGCGCTTCCAGCAAAACGTCGCTCGCCCTTGGTCACTGTTTGAAGTTGCGCTCCAACATCACTTCCGTTGGGCTCACTTCAGCAAGCAATAAAGCATTTGTTGAGTCAACAGGCCTATACGACCACGTAGTCACGTACGACGACATTGAAACTCTGCCTGTCAATGTTGCCAGCGTTGTAGTCGACATGGCCGGCAACACACTCGTTGTTGGACGCATTCATGAACACTTTGACACCGAGTTGAAGTACTCCATGAGTATTGGCGCAACACACTGGGACAAGTCGGCATCGTCAACCAATATTCTCGGGCCAAAGCCTCAGTTTTTCTTTGCCCCTGGGCAATTGGTGAAACGTGGCAAAGAATGGGGCCGTGAGGTCATCAACGAACGTCTCGACTCGGCACTTGACATTTTCATCAACGACGCCCGCGTGTATAGCAGCATCGAATATGCACAAGGCCCCAGAGAAGTGGAGCGTATTTACAACGCACTCTTGAACGGCACAGTGCCTCCGCAGGCGGGCAACATTTTAAGTATGTAGATATTTGTTACACCGGCAAGGTGTAACTGTTCTCCAGCTCATCTTGCAACACCGTCGCTTGTGTTTCCGTTGTGTCAACCACAATCTCTTCATCCAAAATACGCGTGCGGTAACTCCAGCCCTCCGGCATCTTCAACCGCGCACCAATGTCTTTCAGATTGTCAGCGTTCAATGTTGGGTCTACACCCACGCAATATGCCTGCATCATGTACGCAACACCTTCTGGGCTCACGAGTTCATGAACTTTCGAGCCTTTGTTAAAGAAAAAGATCGCTCCACGGTTCACATAACGCTCTGCGTAAAACTTCGGTGATGGGTCTTTGCCAAGTTCCACAGTTGCAATGCGGCGCATCGTGAGCCCGTTGAAGTCACGCATCACAGGCTCCACCAGAGCGACCTTCGAGCCAAACGCATCGATGCACCAGTAACGCGGGCCGTTCAACTTCACGAATACTGCACCCATCTCTTTTGCAATATCGTCAGCATTCAAGGTGTCCCACAGATCTTGCGGACAATCGTTGATGAGCTGTGTTCCATACACCTCTGCAATTAATCCTTCTTCACGAAGAAAAACGGCAAGAACTTCCCCATAGCGCACTCCACGCATATTGTCGTGCACTCGTTCTGGCTTCGATAACTGCGACATGTAACCCCCAAATGGAACTTTTAGACAGTGTACCTAAAGCCGTTGATGAGGCTTGAATTAAATAGTCGTTCCGAGAGTTACGGTCGTGCGTTATCATCACATCATGGTTGAAATAATTCGCCCAGAAAAACAGGTAGTTGCACCCGTAGCTGCGCAAAAGGTACTCAAGGGAATTTTTGCCGGCCTGAATCTTCTTCACGATCTCCAAGAAGAAAAGCGAACTGAGCGCACTCGCGATATTCGCTAGCTCTGCATCGCCGGATTTTGACCCGTTTTAAAACCACTATTATCTCCTTCAAGCATTACTTCAGGGGGAAACATGTCATCAGAACTTCGCGGTCTAGCAGGCAAACGAGTGCTCATCACCGGAGGAGGAAAAGGTCAAGGAGCTAACCATGCTCGCGCCTTTGCCGCTGCAGGTTGCGATGTAGCAGTGCTCGATATCGACCACGACATCAGCAACATCTATCCACTCTCCACGGCAGCAATGATCGCCGAAACCGTCAAGGAAATTGAATCGTGTGGCCGCCAGGCCGTCGGAG
>JAPKZV010000011.1 GCA_026393585.1 Actinomycetota bacterium | reverse complement strand
TATCGGGCCCATTATTGGAGTGCTTGGCATGCTTGTTGTGGTGTATTTGCTCATAGGGATGCGGCGATCTTCAGTGAGCGGCGCTGTTTTTGTTGGTCTCGTAGCGGGTGGCGCAGCGGGCAACATTGTTGATCGCCTGTTTCGGGGAGAGGCGTGGCTGCATGGTGCCGTCGTTGATTTCATCGACTTGCAGTGGTGGCCGGTTTTCAACATTGCCGATGCGGCAATTTGTATTGGTGGAGCACTTCTCGTTTTCACCTCATTTCGAACGGAGAAGTCATGATTGAAGAAATCCTCCCCCCAGCATTAGAAGGCGATCGCCTCGATCGCGTAGTTGCTTTGCTTGCCGATATCAGTCGCGCACAGTCCACCTCGCTCATTGGTGTTGGTGGCGTGTCTATTGACGATGTGGTGTCAGTGAGTGGAAAAGTCAAAGTCGTTGCGGGTCAGAAAATTTCTATTGATCCAACGCGCGTGCCGGAAAAGGAACTTCCGCAAGGCGACCCATCAGTTGTGCTCGACATTGTCTATGCAGACGACTCGGTAGTGGTCATCAACAAGTCAAATGGTCTTGTGGTGCACCCAGGGGCCGGCAACATGACCGGAACATTAGTGAATGGCATCTTGGCTCTCTACCCAGAAGTGGCGGGCGTGGGCGAACCTATGCGCCCAGGCATTGTCCACCGTCTCGATATTGGCACTACTGGTTTGATGGTGGTAGCGCGTACGCAACAAGCCTATGAGTCACTTGTCGATGCGCTGAGTGACCGCACAGTAAAGCGTGAATACTTTGCGTTAACGGTTGGACACTTCGACGCGCCATCGGGAGTGGTCGATGCAGCCATTGGCAGAGATCCTCGTGATGTGATGCGCATGACCATTGTGGTTGACGGCAAATTCGCACGTACTCACTACGAGGTCACTGAAGAATTCGACACACCTATTCCGGTGAGTGCAGTGCGCTGTCGGTTGGAAACAGGCCGTACGCATCAAATTCGTGTGCATCTTGCTGCAGTGGGTCACCCCGTTGTTGGTGACGGTACCTACGGTGGAGCACGAGCCGGGCTTCCCTTTTCGCGCCCGGCATTGCATGCTGTGAAATTGGGTTTCGATCATCCTGTTACTGGCGAGGCGATGTCGTTTGATGCGCCATTACCAAGTGATATGGCAACCTTGTTGGAAGGCTTAGGGGTAACTGCCTCTTAGTGGGTGTGTTCAATTGCCGGCCACGGTGCAACGCCGCGTGCTGCATTGGCAATACCAGCAAGTGTGTACTGCTCAAGATGTTGTTTCATGTGGTCGCCTGCGGCACCCCAAATAGCAAGCAACACACATTGACCTTCGTGGTTGCACGCCTCATCTTCATGGGGCTGCCCAAAGTCGCCAATAGTGATGGGTCCGTCAACAGCAGAAATGACCTCAGATAATTTGATATCTGCTGGGTCGCGCGCCAATACGTATCCGCCACCTACACCACGTTTTGATTTCACCAAACCTGCAGGTGCGCTCAGCAATGTCTCGTACAGAGGTAGGCCCAGAGCTGTCTGAGTGCAGGGCAAGTGAGAGAAGTGCTCGGCAGGCGTAGTCGCCACGGGTAGAAACTCTCACGCCTCTATCGTACGGGGTGATGGTGTTGTGTTCAGCCATCGTGAGGTGGTTCACTGCAGTAGTGCCATTAAATGTTGCTGCTGCCCCCATTTTGCCAGATTTCTCTGGAGGGGCAATTTCCAACATCATTCCGTACCTGCTGTCGCCACAAGCACACCAGCAAGGCAGCGCCCCCGACTGGCTCCCAACTGCTGCTGTCGGGGCAAAACGGGCTGTGGTGCTCATTATCGATGGTTTGGGGTGGAATCAGTTTCAGGAGCGCACAGCGCTCGCGCCCACCATGGCAAACATGTCGGCATCGCGCATCACCAGCGTTGCGCCCACTACAACGGCGACGGCTTTAACCTCCATTGCAACGGGTTTGGCGCCAGGTGAACACGGCATTGTTGGATACCGCATGCAAATTGATTCATACGTCATGAACTCCTTGCGTTGGGCCGATGAAAAAGGCGACCTGCGTCGTCAGTTCCCGCCACACGATGTGCAACCCTTCCCACCCTTTTTGGGTTCGTCGGTTCCGGTCATTTCAAAAGCTGAACTCGAAGGCAGTGGATTCACTGAAGCACATCTTCAAGGTGTTCGTCATCACGGGTGGAGAGTGTCGTCGAGCATTCCTGTCATCATTGAAGAACTTCTCAATGCTGGTGAAAACTTTGTGTACGCGTATTACGACGGTATCGACAAAATTGCACACGAACGAGGTTTCGGTGTTTTTTACGATGCAGAATTGCGTGTTGTCGATGCGCTCATTTCAGACATCATCTCGCGCTTGCCGAGCGATACCGCTTTGTATGTCACTGCAGACCATGGTCAGGTGCATGTCTTTGACAATGTGGTGCGACTCGACAACGATGTCATGAACCTTGTGCGCACCCAAAGTGGTGAAGGACGATTCCGTTGGCTCCACGCACGTCGAGGCATGGAAGCACAGTTGCTTGAAGTGTGTGCCGAGAAGTTTTCGCATTGCGCGTGGGTGCGTTCACAAGAACAAATACTCGACGAGCAGTGGTTTGGGCCCGTGGTGCGCCCTGTGGTGCAAAGGCGTCTCGGAGAAGTGGCCCTTGTGCCATTTGAACCAGTGACGTTCTTCGACCCAGCCGATTCCGGGCCGTTTCAGCTCGTTTGTCGCCATGGTTCACTCACAGCCGACGAGATGTATGTTCCGTTACTCGTTCATCGGTCATAAGTTCTGCTTCAGTGCTGCACCCCTCTAGAGTGAGGCTCTATGAGCACTTCAGATGAACCGTTAGTTTCAGAAGTCGTGACACCAGCAAATATTTCTGCTGGAAGTGAGACTTCTGCCCCAGAAGAACAAGTGGAAACTATTACAGCTCCCGCCAAGGTGATGCGCATCGGTTCCATGGTGAAGCAGTTGCTTGAAGAGGCTCATGGCACTCGGCTCGATGAAGCGAGTCGGGAAAGAATGGCCGAAATCTATGAACGTTCCATTGTGGAACTCGGTGAGGCATTATCACCTGATCTGCAAGAAGAATTGAAAATGTTGGCGCTGCCTTTTACCGATGGTGAAATTCCAAGCGAAGCAGAAATTCGTGTCGCAAAAGCACAGCTCGTCGGTTGGCTTGAAGGTTTATTTCATGGCATTCAGGCAACTCTTTTTGCTCAGCAAATGGCAGCACGTCAGCAATTTGAAGAAATCCGCCAGTTGCCAAATGGCCCGGGTCCCGAGGCGGGAACTGGTCATAATGGTCAATATCTGTAGTCAATGGGTCTTTTTCATCCCGCGTCACACGGGT
>JAPKZV010000049.1 GCA_026393585.1 Actinomycetota bacterium | reverse complement strand
CGCATGACGCGAAAGGGTCGCAGGGCTTCGTCATTAACAACGTAGAACAGGTATTCGTTGTTATTGCTAAAGGCAGCACCCCCATACGAGGTGTCGTGCAATGTGTCGGGGAGATCTTTTCCGTCAACAAGATTGCGGATGCGCATGCAGTACTGCTCGCTGCCGTCGGTGTCGTATGACCACGCGAGAAGAGAATGGTCGGCACTGATTTCAGCCACCCCGAGCGAAAAGTATTCTTCCTCACCTGCCTCGGCGTTTTCGTCAAGAATTGTGTGCTCTGTGGCGGTCTCTTTGGAGAGTCCGCGGCAATGCATGGCGTATGCCATACCTTCAATAGTTTTGGAGACGTACCACCACGGGCCATGTGGGGTGGGAACCGACATGTCGGTTTCTTGAACTCGGCTTTTAATTTCCTCAAAGAGAGTGTTGATGCTCGGCTCACTTTGTGCGAACCAGTTGTTTGCGTAGGCGTTTTCTTCGTCGAGATAGGCGATGGTGTTTGGGTCATTTTTGTTGCGCAACCAAGCCCAAGGATCTTGGATATCGCCGGTGGGGCGTTTCCAAACATGTTCCTGACGGGGGGCGATGGGTGCGTTGAGTTTCACATCATCAGGGTAGAGCGTCACATGTGTATTACGTGTAGTTTCTTCCTTCGTGCACGTATGGATTGACCAAGACCTTTGTACTGGTGATGGGCTGTGTGTCGACCATTGCCCAGATGTTTTTGTACAACTTGAAGATGGCATTGCATATGTTGCAGAAGAGTCACGCCCACTTAATGACCCGGGTAGTGGTGGAAGTTTGGCTTGGGTCCCGCTCAAACATCATCAACTAGTGGTGGAGTCGGCCGAGATGTGTCCGGGCGAGTGTATTTTCATTGAAATGAAAGAATCTGCTGTTGCGTAAATGAAATGCAGGTTTCTCGTATTTACGTGAAACGTGCAGTTAGGGTTTCATTATGAAATGGCGAGTTGCTGTACATGGGGTAGCAGCAATTGTGGTGTTGTCATGTTCATCGGCGTCACAGCACGTCAGTGCAAGTTCACAACCAATTACAACGCTTCCTCCATTAGAAGGTCTTGCCAAAATCACCGTGGCAAATGAACACAAAGGTGGATACAACCGTTCATTGTTCGGTGAAAATAAAGACCTCGATAAAGATGGCTGCAATACGCGTGCCGAAGTTTTAGAACGCGACAGTATGCAGGCCGTGCAGAAATCGGGTGCTCGTTGCACGGTCACTTCTGGTAAATGGTTATCTCCTTATGACGGCCGAACATGGTTGCTGGGTCGTGATGTGCAAATTGATCATCTAGTTTCCTTGAAAGAAGTGTGGGATTCCGGTGGTTGGGCATGGAGCGCAACGCAACGCAGCGACTACGCAAACGAGCTAGGAAATCACATCGTGTTGAACGTGGTGACCAATAGCGAAAATGTGAAAAAGGGTGAAAAAGACCCGAGCAACTATTTGCCGCCACTTGTTTCTTATCGTTGCACCTACCTTGCGAACTGGGTAGCAGTGAAAGTGCAATGGAAACTTTCCATGGACCAAAGTGAATACGGTCGCATCAAAAAACTTTTGCAAAGTTGTGGAACCACCACTTCAACATCCACTTCATCTTCAACTTCCACAACACTTCTGCGTTCACGCACTTCGATTGCTTCAGGTGAAGTAGCGCCAGTAGCAGCAGGATCAACGGCAGCACTGTTAGCAAGCATCGTTGTAGAAAATGAGTACACCAGCGGCTACGTGCGAGAACTTTTCCCGCATTGGAAAGATCTCGACGGCAATGGTTGCGACACTCGTGAAGAAGTACTCATCCGCGACAGTCTGACCAAGGCGCAAGTAGACCCCTACGGTTGCGTGGTGGTGGCCGGAGATTGGTTGTCGCCATACGACGCAGCGCGGTGGAGCGACAAGGGCAATGTTGATATCGACCACGTTGTAGCGCTCAAAGAGGCGTGGGATTCTGGAGCATGGGCCTGGACCACGGCACAGCGCACGTTGTATGCAAACGACCTCAGTGATCCTCGAACGCTTCTTGCGGTGACCGACTCGGTGAACCAGTTAAAGTCTGACAAAGACCCCAGTAATTGGTTGCCACCACTTGCGTCGTATCACTGCACGTACATTTCCGATTGGGTTTCCATTAAGGCCCGTTGGAAGTTGTCGATGGATCAAAGTGAATATGGTCGCGTCAAAAAACTTGTAGATAGTTGTGGCACTTCTGGCACCTCGCCGACTTCCTCTGTGACGGTTCCTGTCACACCACCGAGCGTGTCGAGCACGGTGCCCAGTGGTGTGAAATATGTGAGCCCTGGGGCCTATTGCAGCCCCATTGGGGCACAGGGAATCGCTGAAAGCAAAGTTTCCTACCTCTGTGCCACCACGAGCGCGACGGGGGAGCCTTATGCCAATGGCCGAGCCCGGTGGCGAAAAGGCTGATTTCACCGATAGTCTGCGAACCTATGTCAAAGAAGACCAAAAAGCGCAAGGCAAAGCTCCGCCGTTCAAAAGCAAATCACGGCAAGCGTCCCAACATGGGCCGCGGCTAACTCGAGCCTCGTGCGATGAGTCTCATCACCGCTGTGGTGGTGGGTGGTTCTGCGGAACCTTGGGAGGCCTTTGGCTTCCACCTTCTTTCGGCTACCTCTACTGAGTCGCGGTTTTCGCTCGGCGATGTAGTTCTCGTTGTCGATAATGCGCAGCCCGCCGGAATGGTGTCGTGGGAAATCACCGAGGTGCAGCCTGGTGCGATTGATGGCATTCACACGGTGAGCGCCGCTAACAGTCTTGAACTACCACTTGAACCTGGAGCTGTTGGCTGTTTGGGTGTCGACCATGTGGTGGTGCGAACGAACTCACTCGATGTCACATGTGGGGCAATTACTGCGGCAACCGGTGCGCCCGTGAAACGTACTCGCGACGCAGGGTCTGGCATGCAACAGGCATTTCACAAACTGGGTTCAGTTGTGGTGGAAGTGGTGAGTGCGCAAGAGCAAGTGGAACGCACTCATCTTTGGGGTTTTGTGGTGAATGTGAGCGATGTCGATGCCTTAAGTGCGCGTCTTGGCCCTGATGTATTGGGGGCTCCAAAACCGGCTACACAGCCCGGAAGAAGAATTGCTAGTGCCCGTAGCGGGGCTGCACTTGGCGTTCCGTTTGCTGTGATGGATCTAGGCGTCGCGGTCGCCGGTTAAAAACTCTTGGCCTTCGCTGCAGGTGGCGGCGAGTGGACACCAGTAGCACGTACTTCCGCTGCGACGCGTAGGGGCACGCTTTTCTTGGTCGAGTTCATGCAAGAGTTGTGCACCTTGAACTAAACGATGCACGGCAACGCTGAGAGTAGATAGCGAAACGTCTTCGGCGTCGATGCGCTGTGTCTCTAAAGAAAATGTTGCGGTGAGCCGAGGCGATTGGCGAGAGCGCAATGTTTCTACCAATGAATAGAAGCGCAGGTCTTCACGATGTGAAGCCATGATGCGGCTTGATTTGATGTCGATGATGACCTTGCTGCCCGGTGCCCCAATGACGAGGTCGGCGCGTGTACTCATGACAACAGCACCACCAAAGAGTTCTACTTTTGCGTTGCTTTCCACCACTGGGCGCCAGCGCATTTCTAACTTGGGAAATGAGTCTTCGTACTTCGTCACAAGGTCAACTACTTGTGAGCGAAGATCGGCTTGTTCACCTGGAGACAATGAGGCAATGAAGTCGGATGCGGTACCGCGCTCAGATTCAACAATGCGATCGAGCGCGTCGTCAACATATTCGCCGGGGCTACGTGGGGTGCGTGTATTGATGAGAATTTCAATTGCTTTGTGGGCAACGGTGCCACGTACAGAAGCAATGGTCCATGCAAAAGAGTCGCGTGATGCAACATGGTGCGCTTCGCACCCGTGCACAGTGCTGAGGGCATGCTTGGTGATCCAGAGCGGGTTGCTGGTGCTGTAGTGCTCGGCAATAGGCGAGAGCGCGTCGCACAGGTGCTCTTCTACTTCTGTGGCGAGCTCGGGAGAACTGGGAACAAAGTCGCCACGTTTGGCGAGCACATTGAGCACCATGGTTTGGATGGGGTTATGTGGTGCGTCGCTCACGGCGCAACACTAGAGAATTGCTGTGACACCCTGCTGTCATGATGCATGCATGTCCGATACCGCTACTTTCACCACAGCAGCTCACCTGCTTGGTGCCGTGGCTGCGCGGTACGGTCTCGTTGCTCCAGGTTTTCGCAGCCCACCACGTGTTGTTGGGGTCCAGCGCACCATCCGTCGTCGCCAAGGTGGAGGAGTCGTCGCTGTAGCCATCAAGGGTCGCCCGCTTGCTGGGGTGCTTGCCGACATGATTGAGGGCATTGTGGTGTTGAACGACCTCTCGCTTGTCGAGTCATGCACGTTGCGCACCGCATTGTGGGAAGAAGTCGAGCAACTTTTGCAGTCGGCTCCTGCATCCACAGCTTTTTCTCGTGCGATCTTGGCTCCTGAGCGCGTAGCCTAAAGGCGGCGTCCGGGTGGCGGAATAGGCAGACGCGGGGGGCTTAAACCCCCCTGGCTAGAAATAGCCGTATGGGTTCAAGTCCCATCCCGGGCACTACCACATCGCTTTATGCGAAAAGTTTCGTCGCCAAATTGGCGAAACTGCTCTCGGTAAACGGGCTCACTTCCACGCGGTCAATGCCGGCCTCGGCAAGGCGGAACATCGACTCCGACACTTTTGCAGCCGAGCCATAAAACCCACCGAGGAATGAGTCGCCCAACATGTTCTCTACTGCTGCGGTGCGCGCGTCGTCGCCAACACTGCACAAAATGAACACGCTGAGAGGAACCGTGGGGTTCACCTCGCGCACCTGTTGTACGAGGTCGTACAGGTGCGACTCGGGGATGGTGGCCATTGCGGGAAGGTCGACACTTCCGTTGCGTGTAATTCCTGAGATGAGTTTGATTTCCACGCGGTCGGCAATGGGGGCAATGCCCTGGATAGTGCGCGGGCCACCTAGAGATGCAACGAGTGGGGGAGGCCCAGCAGCAGGCATGGGTCCGATTTTGGGAACATTCATGTTGTAGTACTTGCCAGAAAAAGTACAACCGCCCGTATCGAAAAGTTCACGCACAATATGTGCCGACTCAATGTACATTCCGGCGCGTTCACCAGGGCTTGGGTATCGAATGCTTGAGCCTTCTGCTTCTGCTTTTTCCCAACCAGCACCGAGGCCTGCTTCAAACCTGCCATGCGAGACCGATTGCATTTGCAGCGATGCTTGTGCGAATTCAACGGGCGAGCGAAATAAATTATTGGCAAACGAAGTGGTGAGTTTCACTTTTTTTGTTGCTGCCGCCATGGTGGCAAGCGTGACCCACACATGGGGGTAACTCTTGTTGGGGCTAAAGAAGTGGTCTGCGCAGCCAAGCACGTTCCAGCCTTCTGCTTCGCGTGTTTGAGACCAAACAACGGGGTCCTCTTCGGCGGTCATGAAGTTGGCAATGAATTCCATTTCCCCATCATTGCCGATGTAGTACTACGCGCAGGGAGTCGGGGTGGGTGCGGTTCCGTTGAAGCGATCAGCAATCCACGTTTGAATATCGGAGGAAGCACTGAAGAGAACATCAACATGTGTTGCGCCCGCATAGGTCTTGCGTTGAATGTTGTAGCCGCCAGTTGCGCATGCACGCTCGAGGTATTGCAGCGACGTAGAGGCAGGAATCAGTTCGTCGGCTTCACCGTGGTACACAAAAATCGGAACATCGGTTGCAATGTTTCCTGGAGTGTTCTCTTGAAGGCGCGACAGCAGTGGTTCGGTGTTGAGTGAATCAACAGAGAGGTATGTCTTTACGTCGGTGCCACGTGCTTTCATAATGACGTCGGTGCAAGTGCTTTCAGCGAGAGCAACCATGTCGAGACCTTTTTGGGTCATTACTTTGGAGAGGTCGATGTCGGGGTATGCAGCGCGAAAGCCTGCAGCCACCATGAACATGAAACCAAACGAATCGGTGACGGTAAAGACGCTGCTGAGTTTGTCGAGTTCAACAACAGGGGCGCCACCAATTGCGCCTACCACTTGTGCATCGGGGGCGTACTTCGGTGCAACTTCACTTGCCATTAACGCAGCGCCGCCACCTTGTGAATGACCCCACACCACCGACTTGCCGCGCGACTCAGTGAGTTGACGTGCTGCACGAATGATGTCGAGCATGCTGCGTGCTTCGCTAATGCCCACTACGTACGGGTGCACTCCGGCAGTGCCAAGGCCTTCGTAGTCGGTGGCAGCAAAGATGTAGCCCTTCGGTACCAATATGTTTGCAATGACCCCTGTTTCACCTGCACCATTGCTTTTGCTCGGCGCGCATTCATCGGCAATGCCGGTGGTGCCGTGTGCATAAGAGATGAGTGGGTTACCGGCTGTCGGAGTATTGGGTACCCACACCATGCCGCTGACGGCAACTGGTGCATCGGAAACTGAACGTGATGCATAAAGAACAGTGAATGCGGTGAAATCGTTCGTGGTGGAAACTATTGAAGAATGAATGAGATCGCCGGGCTGTAAGGAGCTGAGGTTGCTCGGGGATGCATAAAAATCGCCAGAGAGGGCAGTGGTGGGTGTGACTGCGGCGGTGGGTGCAGTAGTTGCTGGCGCAGAGGAGGTTGTAGCGCCCGCTGTTGTTGATGGGGCATCGGCAGTACTTGAACCACATGAAACCAATACACAAAGAGCAGCAGTAGAGAGGCATGTAGCAAGAGAGAAACGGCGCATGTGATGAGGTTATGCGAAATTGGCTGCGAAATGGGTGGGCATCGTGGCAACATCTAGGGATGCATCCGTTTCTCGCCACTGCTCAGTCGATGCTGCCCCAGGTGCTCAGCGATATTGAAGCAATAGTCAGTATTGAGTCGCCTTCGCGCAACGCAAGCCAAGTGGCGAAGAGTGCTGCGCAGTTGGAGAGCATTATCCAACGCGTGGCGCAACGCGCATCAGTGCTTGTCGCTTCTTCTGTTGGTCCACATGTGCATGTGCCAGCAAGCGGGGTTCCTCGTATTTTGCTCTTAGGTCATCACGACACTGTTCACCCTATGGGAACTCTTGCTGCACGGCCCTTTAGCAATGATGGCAAGGTATTGCGCGGGCCAGGTGTATTCGACATGGCTGCAGGAATTGTGCAGGCAATATATGCAATGGCAATTCTTGAGGGCGCTGGTGTCGACACTTCAGGAATTGAAATGTTGTGGACATCCGATGAGGAAATTGGTTCCTCTACAAGCCGAGCGCTCATTGAAGAACGCGCGCAAGCACTCGCTAAAAATGGCGCTGTACTCGTGCTTGAACCAAGTGCCGATGGTGGTGCGCTGAAAATTGCACGCAAAGGAACAGGAACGTTTGATGTTCGCATAACAGGCCGTGCTTCGCATGCCGGGTTAGAACCAGAAAAAGGAATTAATGCTCTTCTTGAACTAGCACACCAAGTGCAACGCATTTCCACCTTTGGCAATGCTGAACTTGGCACCACGGTCACTCCCACAGTGGCCAGTGCAGGAACGACCGATAACACTGTTCCTGCTGAAGCGCAGGTGTTGGTCGATGCTCGCGTTGTGGTGCCAGAAGAAAAAATACGTGTTGAGAAATTGATGTCGTCGCTTGTTCCCGTTGTGTCGGGTGCAAGCATTTCCGTTACCGGTTCTTTGCATCGCCCGCCAATGCATTCTTCAATGTCAGAAGAATTGTTTGCACTTGCAGTGGAAGCTCAACACGCTGTGACGGGTGAAAGTATGAACGGAGTTTCAGTGGGCGGTGGGTCTGATGGCAACTTCACTGCGGCTATCGGTATTCGCACGCTCGACGGCTTAGGTGCAGTAGGTGGCGGTGCTCATGGTGAAACTGAGCATGTTGTTGTAGAAAGCATTGCGCCACGCATTGCGCTTCTTGCAGAACTTATGCAGCGCATTCTTGCGCAGTAGCTATTGCTTGCCTGGGTCGAGACCCAATAAGCCACCAGCACCAAGCGTTCCGGTTTTGCGGTAGACCTCAAGCTTCTCGCGGCTGTCGTCGATGTCGAGATTGCGCATCGTGAGTTGACCAATGCGGTCGAGTGGGCCAAATGGTGCGTCGTCAACACGTTCCATGCTGAGGCGTTCAGGTGCATAGGTGAGATGTGGCCCAGCGGTATTGACCAAGGTGTAGTCGTCGCCACGACGCAAGCGCACGGTGACGGTTCCGGTGACTGCACTGCCCACCCAACGCATGAGCGGTTCGCGCAGCATGAGTGCTTGCGGGTCGAACCAGCGACCTTCGTAAAGCAAGCGACCTAAGCGACGACCCATCGTGCGGTAGTTCTCGAGAGTATTTTCGTTGTGAATACCAGTGACGAGGCGTTCGTAGCCAATGTGCAAAAGAGCAAGCCCCGGTGACTCGTAAATACCACGGCTTTTTGCCTCGATAATGCGGTTCTCGATTTGGTCGCTCATACCAAGACCGTGGCGACCACCAATAGCGTTTGCTTCATGTACTAAATCGGTTTGCGTTTCAAACTTTTTTCCGTTGAGAGAAACTGGCCAACCTTCAACGAATTCCATGGTGACTGTTTCTTCGGCTATAGAAACGTCGCTCTTCCAATGTGCAACGCCCATGATGGGCTCTACGAGGTCCATGCCGTTGTCGAGTTCTTCGAGCAATTTTGCTTCATGAGTGGCACCCCAAATG
>JAPKZV010000085.1 GCA_026393585.1 Actinomycetota bacterium | reverse complement strand
CGGCAATGACTCGCTTGGCAGAAGCACCGCGACCACACTCAATTGCTGTGGCTGCGGAGAACTTCGCAAGGCAACGTGGCGATGCTGCAACAACTACGTCGACCGTCTTGCCCTTAATGCAATACTTTGTCACGGCTTTGGCGTATCCGGTTGGGCACTTCGGAGATACGGCCGTCACCTTCTTTACTGACGTTCCGGCAATGCAGGTGAGAGTTTTTGCCGGGTTCACACCCATTGCCACTTTCACGGTTGGTGCAGAGAAGGTGAAATTTGTTGCCGCGAACTTGAACCATCCGTCGCTGAGGTCAATAGTTGTGTTTGCTGCAGCAGTTTTTTGCAGCTCAGTCACTACGTCGGCGGCAACACGGGCAACCACTACTTCATCGACTGGCTCGTCCAAGGTAAGTGAAGATTCATCGGCCTCTACATCTTCAAGAGTTACTTCCTCAACAAGAGGCTCCTCTTCACTGAAGTCGGCTTCAGTTGCTGCTTCGTCGTATATGGCTTCAGTGGCATCTATGTATTGCTCAACGTCGGGTTCGGTGTATTCGGTTTCTTCGGCATACACCGTGCTTGGTGCAGCGAGTGTTTTGGAGAATCCGTAGAGGCATTCGGCAATGTCGTCGCGCACAGTGAGGTTGTATGTACCTTTGAACTCGGTGGTGCCATCTTTTTCATAGTGCGGTGAGGCCACTTTGTAGTTCAACGTTTTTGTTTCCGTGTTGAACGTAGGCGGGCCTTCGGAATAGAGCAGAGAGTTAGTGGTAACGATTCCTGTTACACCGGTTGCATTGTTGATGCATGAAGCAGCAGAGCCCATTTCACCCGGCGAGAGCGTGCGCACTCTCCACTGACTAGTGAGTACCGCAGCTTTATCTTTGATGAAGTTTGTCCACAGTTTCAGTTCGTTGAATGCAGCTTCCCGGTACACCACTGGTGTGGAAAATGCGTTGCGTTGCATTGGGTCAGAGCTCATTGGCCCATCAACGCGTCCGCCGCACCAGGTGGGGCAATTATCGGTGAACCATTTTTGGAGATCGGACGGAAGATCGGGCCACATGGCAAGACCAGCAACCGTTGGAACACGAACTGGTGCAGCGGTGATGGTGACCGTTGTCTTTCCATTGAGAGTTGCAAAATCGATATTGGGGTCTTTCATGCGGCCATGGAGCCAACCCACTGGCTCCGATGCCAGACGTACCTTCAACTCATACGAGAAGCCTGCAGGAAACGCATGCCCAAGCGCGCACTTGGCATTTTCAGCCCAGGCAACACAGCGATACTTTCCATAGTCTTCTGCAACGCCCGCAAACGACAGCTTTCCTTTTCCTGCGGAGTCATATTGCTGGCGGTACGTGTCGATGCAATAGCCATTGTTCTGAGGGGTACAGCCGGTCTGAAAAACGCTGACGGGGACAATGCTTGCGGCAAGAGAGCGCTTGTTGCCCGTGGACTTATTTCCGCCCACGCTCACCATCACCACGTAGTCAGAACCAAATGCGTGTGGTGCGCCACTGAGTGTCCAGAGGCTTGGCGTACGACCCATCGGGACACCTTTTTCTACAGAACCGTCGAACTCATTGGCTCCCTTTTTGGGGAACATTTCTTTATATGTTCCTGCAACCGCTTCTTGAGTTGGCGAAATTGATGTGATGCCTTCGATGCAGTCGATGGTGATGGTGGCAGAACACGGCGCCAACACCGCGCGGTAGAAGTAATTATCTGCGCTAGCGCAGGGTGTTGCGGCTAATGAAGTACACAACAATTCACCAGTTGATGACGACGTAGTTGACATCACCGACACACTGCTTTCGCCACCTGCCGACTGCACTGAGTCTTCAAGAATGATGCCGTGCAAACCAAGTGTTGCTTCCATGGGGCTTGGCCACTGCTCGTCTTCAACAACGGTGTCGGCCGCGCCAGCGCTACTTGAAGTGCCAATGACTAACGTGCTCACCAGCAATGCCGGAAGTGCGAAAGCTATTGTAAAAAACGCTTTGAGACGACTGTTCATAATTCCCCCTACGACTGTTCGGAAGGGTAACAGACCTATTTGTTGCAAATGGGCGACGATCTGTAACTCAAATGGCGCACGGTTTATTCGGGAAAGAATTTGCGCAGGTCGGCAAGGCGCACGTCATTTGAGAACACCTCAATAGGCGGCTGAATGTCGAGGCGTAGACCACGCTGAATAATGCGGCATGTGGTGTGCTGGTTGTATTCGGCGAGTGTGACAGCCCAACCATCGCGGCCGGCGCGAGCGGTACGGCCCGAGCGGTGCAAGTAGTTCTTCACATCAATAGGTGGTTCGTAGTGAACAACAAGAGACACATCGTCGATGTCAATACCGCGAGCGGCAACATCGGTGGCAACCAAAATGTTGATTTCGCCTTTTTCAAAACGCTTCAAAGCTTTTTCGCGTGATGTTTGTGCAAGGTCGCCGTGAATGGCCGCGGCGTTCACACCAAGGTCGAGCAGTGCGCGTTCAACACGGTCGCATTGACGCTTGGTATCGCAGAACACCACTGTTTGGCCAGAGCCAGCAGCCATGGCAGCAATCACGCGGTCTTTGTCGAGTTTGTGTACAGCAAGAAAGAGGTGACGCATGGTGCCCACGGTGTCGGTGGCGCTGTCGACTGATACTTCCACCGGGTTCTTCAGGTAACGGCTCACGAGGTGACCCACTTGGCC
>JAPKZV010000188.1 GCA_026393585.1 Actinomycetota bacterium | reverse complement strand
AGAGCCTGAATCTGAGGAAGCAAAAAAGACACGTGAGTTGCTCGAGCAATTTATGGGTCCAAATACACCAGGTGGAAAAGCTTTATCGCTCTCCGGTTCATGGACGGGTGAAGGTCTCATGAACCGCAGTGACGTATTGCGTGCAGAAATTCCTGCGGCAAATGGTGTCACCAACGCGCGGTCGCTTGCTGCGATGTATGCCGCTTTGCAACACCCTGTGAATGGGGTGCAGCTCTTGTCTGGCGCGATGCGTGATGCAGCGTTTGTGGTGCAAACTCCAAAGAACGAACCCGACACTTGCTTAATTGGTCCTACATCGTTTGCAATGGGCTATATGACGGCTTCCGATTTCACTCCGTATGCCGGCCAGGGCAGTTGTGGTCACCCGGGTTTTGGTGGTTCAGTTGCATTCTTGCAACCCCAGCGTGAACTTGCCTTCGGTTATGTAATGAACAAGCTTGCCAACAATATTGTTGGCGATTTGCGAGCAAAGAACCTTATGGATGCTGCTGCTCGGTGCGCAGACGCTCTCTAATAGGTTTTGTCAGCACAAGGTAACCAATACTTGCAAACGCCGCGGTGACTGCAAACACTGCAATAGTGACACGCACCCCAACGGCATCGGCCAGTAAGCCCGACGCGGCACTCGACAAACTCAGCATGAGAGTAACAATGGCAAAGTCACCTGCAAGTACGCGCCCGCGCACGGCATCGGGTGAACGCATCTGTAAGCCATACGACGAGAGTGTCCATTGTGCCCCGCCACCAAAGTGGGCAAGTGCGACGCAGATGGCTGCAATGGCGATGTTGGGGCTTGCTGCAGCGCCCAAATAAAACACAGAGAACAAGAGCCCAGCAATACCGCACGTGAAGAGAAGTTTTTGCAAGTCGCCCTTCACAAACCGTGCGCCAATAATGGGGCCGAGCCCTGAGCCAATACCGCGAACGCCAATGAGCATGCCGCGCCCCGCATCGCCCGATTTGAAAACATCAGAGGCGAGAACTGCAAGTTGACTCACAATGCCGGCACCCACTGCAAATGTTGTTTTCGATGCAACGAGAGCCAAGATCACTTTGTCTTGGCGGGCCAAATGTAGAGCTTCTTTCATGTCGTCAAATGGCCGCATACGTGGTCGCTTCGCATCACCAGGCTGGTTCGCGCGGTGTTCTTGCATCTTTGTTTGAATAGCGGCAAAGAGTGCCGCGGCAACGAGAAAAGAAATTCCGTTGACTATGAATGCAGCAGTGCGACCAAATGCTTGTGAAAACAATCCACCGATGCCGGCACCAACAGCGAGCATGATGCCCCAGGTGGCTCCAAGCAGTGAGTTTGCCTTAGTGAGTTCTTCAGGGTTGCGAGCGAGGTTAGGAAGTGCGGCTCCACTGGCGGGTCCAATAAATGCGGCTAGCGCAGAAACGGACGATTGAAAGAGAAACACCATCCAGATACGTGAATCTCCAGCGGTGAGAAGCCCGAACGCGGCAATGGCTTGGAAGCACGAAACAACAACAAGAACTTTCTTGCGGTCATATCGATCAGCGGTTGGGCCTGCAATGGGTGAAGCTAGGAACGAGGGGAGCGAGAATGTCACCATCACGAGCGACACGAGAAATTTTGAACCCGTTGCATCTTCAACGAGGCCCGCAAGTGCGACGAAAGAGAACCAGTCGCCAAGATAGGAAATGACCTGCGCAATAAAGAGCAGGCGAATATCGCGATTCTCGCGCAGGAGTTTCCACATGGGGCGTTGTGCTTAAGCGAAGTACTTCTGCGTGGAGCGTAAGAACTTTTCTGCTTCGGCAACAATGTCGCGCACAATTTGACCTGCAGGGATGAGCGAAGTGATGGCGCCAACACCTTGACCACATGGCATGAACTCACGATTCACATCGACAACGGTGTCGCTGGGGTAACCGAGGTGGTTTGCACCTTCGCCCATGGAGTAGATGGCTTGTTGTGGGAAGGGCTTGAGTTCTTCTGGGTGCTGTTCGTAGTGGTTGGTCCAGTCGTTACGCACCACGCGGCATGTTTTGCCGGTGAACCCACGAGAAATGACCGTGCCATCTTCATGAATGGCGAGAAGCGTTTCTTTGTAGCCCTGAACAGCACGTGCTTCGGGCGTTGCAATAAAGCGTGTGCCAATCCACACGCCATCGGCACCTAATGCAAGAGATGCGGCAAGACCACGACCATCGAACAACCCGCCAGCTGCAACAACAGGAACTGCTCCACCTAATGCATCAACAACTTGCGGAATTAATGCAAGAGTTGCCACGGTGCCGGTGTGCCCGCCACCTTCGGTGCCTTGCGCCACAACGAAGTCGCATCCACTGGCAACGGCAGAAACTGCATGGCGCACTTTTCCGCACATGGAGCCAACGAGAACATTATTTTTGTGCAAGTAGTCAATAGCGTCGCGTGGCACGCCAAGGCCTGCAACAAAAATGCGAGCTCCACCTTCCACTACTGCACGAACGCCCTCTTCAACTTGGTGGGGAAGCGCGGTGAGTAGGTCGACACCAAATGGCTTTTGCGTTGCGCCACGAGCGAGTTTCATTTCCTCAACGAGCTCTGGAGTTTTCATGGTGGAGGCGCCAAAGGTACCAATGCCTCCAGCTTCTGAAACTGCAGCTACGAGCTCGTGATACGAGACGCCGCCCATGCCAGCAAGCATGACGGGATGTTCAATGTCGAGAAGTTCGGTGAGGCGTGTACGCATGTCTC
>JAPKZV010000136.1 GCA_026393585.1 Actinomycetota bacterium | reverse complement strand
ACAACAATGATCCATGTGAAAATGGAGGCCCAAATGAGCGCGGAGGAAAGCGACTTGCGCACAGCAGGCATTGAGAAAAAATACTACTCCGAGTTGTGATATTTTGGCCATGCAGTAACGAACGAGAGGTAAGTGATCAAAGTGGCAAGCAAAGAGGCAGAAGCGTTCCTTCAGCAAGTTCGCGAGTATCAAAAACAGGCACTCGGCTCGGCCACAGCGGTTCCTACGCTCGAAGAAATGCGCTTTGGAGCAGAAGCGGTCATGGAAACCGTCGGTGCCATGCCAAATGGTGTCGAAATTGAAGCTGTCGACGTCAACGGTCTGTCGGCCCTGTGGGTTCGTCATCCTGGCGCCGATGCGCAATCGGTGGTGATGTATTTCCACGGAGGCGGCTATGTGGTGCAAAGCGCCAATTCGCATCGCAAAGTAGCTGCACATTTGGCAGTGCAGAGCAAAAGAAATGTGCTGAGTGTGAATTATCGACTCGCCCCCGAGCATGCGCATCCGGCAGCAGTGAACGATGCAGTGCTTGCGTATCAATGGCTGTTGAACGCTGGCTATGCCTCAAACAAAATTGCAATATCAGGCGACTCGGCTGGTGGTGGGTTGTCTGTTGCGCTCATGGTCGCACTGAAGAATCAGAAAATCGAGCAGCCAGCCGGCGCGGTAGTTTTCTCGCCGTGGGTAGATCTTGAAGGAACAGGCGAATCAATGGACTCCAAAGCAAGTGTCGATCTCATGGTCGATCGCCATGCACTTGCGCTCATGGCAAACATGTTCATAGCCGGTGGCTCATTGCGAGACCCTCTCGCTGCTCCGTTGTATGCAGACCTTGCAGGTATTGCACCTCTTTATATTCAAGTAGGTGGCGACGAGGCATTGCTCGATGACTCGACCCGTTTAGCCACCCGTGCTGCTCATGCTGGAGTACCAGTGCGCTTAGAAGTTTTCCCCGAAATGCAACATGTGTTCCAATCGGGAGTTGGCGTTATTCCTGAAGCAAATGATGCAGTTGCTCGCGCAGGGCAGTGGTTGCAGGAAATTTTGTCCTAAGTCCTACTTGCCGTTCAGTGCGGCAACAACAGGTGCAAAGGTGTCAACATCTTCTGCTCCAACAATGATGTAGCTAAAGCCCCAACGTTCACGGCGAGCAATAAGGTCTTCAATGAGTTTGCTCGGAGGGCCTATGAGGGCAAAGGGTGTCTCTTCCACCATTGACGGCGTCACGCCAATCATTTGAGCAACACCGTCAATAGTTCCAGCGGCATCGTCGGTGACTTTGACAAAGAAAGCACGGATGTTCATTTCAATGTTTGGCAAGCGAGAACCTGCAGCATCGATGACAATGTTGACTTTGTCGGTAACGGCTTCGGCGGTCATGGTGCTAATGGCTTCGGGGCCAACAACACCTGCGGTCATGGTGCCATTAATGCCAATGATGTCGGCTTCGCGTGCTGCGTAAGAAAGAACACGCTTGCCGCCGCCACCAATCAAGATGGGTGGGTATGGGCGCTGCACAGGTTTTGGCATACCCACATAATTGGCAACGTTGTAGTGAGTGCCAGTGTGATTGACTGGGCTATCACCCATTGCGGCTTTGATAATGGCAAGACCTTCAATGAAACGGTCGATGCGTACACCAGGTGTGTCGTAGGCAATACCCGATTGCTCGTAGTCACTCACCATCCAGCCTGCGCCTAAACCAATTTCTAAACGACCCTCCGAGAGCAAGTCGATAGTGGCAAGTTCTTTAGCCAGCACAACGGGGTGCTTGTAGTCGTTGTCCCACACGAGTGCACCAACACGCAGAGTGCTTGTTGCGTCGGCTACCGATTGCAAAGCAGGTATTGGCGCAAGTTGGTCAGTGAAGTGGTCGGGCATCGTGAGGCACGAAAATCCGTTTGCTTCTGTTTTCTTTGCTAGGTCGACCCACTCTGTGCGGTTCGCGGCGCGTGAGCATTGAACGCCAAAACGAAAGGGGGCAATGTGGGGAAAAGTCATGTGAAACCTTGACATATTCCCGAGCAATACAGCAAGTGAAAAAATGTACAGAAAAGTGCCGATGTGCTCAGGTACCGTAGAGATTGTGCCGAATGCAAAGGATTTCTTCCGCAAGTTTGTGACGAAAGATCGTCTTTCGCGCGTAGGCGGCACTTTAGGAAAGATGAGCATCGTGCTCATGGCTGGCGCGCTTCTTGTGAGCGCACTTGTAGTGGCTATGGCGCCGCGCGTGTGGGGAATTGCCACAGCACATAACGAAAAGCCGGTTGCACTTCCCGCATTTACAGGAATCGCGCAACGGTCTTACCTGTACGACGTGAATGGTGCTCAAATTGGTGCGTTTCAGGTGGAAAATAGTCAACCCGTGAAAATGCAAGAGGTGCCGGTCGATGTGACGGCGGCAATTCTTGCGGTGGAAGACGCAGGCTTCTACGGGCACAAAGGTGTGAACTTGCGTGCGCTGGTGCGAGCAACGTTGTCGAACTTCAATGCGGGAAGTTCGCGGCAAGGTGCATCAACCATCACTCAACAAGTGGTGAAAAATGAATATCTCGCAGGTCTGCCTCGCGATGGTCGGTACAAAGTGCTTCAAACAAGGTACGCCGCATTGTTAGAGAAGCAGGCAACAAAGCCGCAAATTCTCGAGCGGTATTTGAACACGGTGTTTTTTGGCAACAACGCTTACGGCATTGAAGCTGCTGCAGAAATTTATTTTGGTGTAGGTGTTGAGAAACTCACATTGGTACAAGGTGCATTTCTGGCCGGGCTCATTCAGGCGCCTACTAGCTACGACCCCATTCGCCATCCGGAACGATCACGGCAACGTTTTGCGCAAGCCCTGAATCGTCTCGCTGCTGAGGAATTGTTGACGGTAGAGGAAGCAGCGCGTTTGGCAGGGCCCCACGTATCAAGAGCGATACAACGCGCTTTTCCGTGGTGGTTTGAAGATCTACACCACGTTGGACAACAGTTATCAAAAAGCTGCGGAAAAGGCTGCGGCCGAGAAGCTTCCTGCAAACAAGCAGGGTATTCAGTCGGCTGTGTTGTCGTTAGATACATCAACAGGTGGCGTACGTGCCATGGTGGGCGGGCCCGGTTTTGTTCCTGGGCAAAGTGAAGTCAATATGACACTGCGTAGGCGTCAAACAGGCTCGAGTATCAAGATCTTTATTTTGGCGGCCGCATTGCAAGCAGGTGCAGAAGGTATCGACCTCATCGACGGAACTTTGCCATGCACATTGCCTAACCCCGGTAAGCCCGAAGAACCTTTTGTGGTCACTAAAGGCGTGAGTCGCCCACTTGGGTCACTTGAAGAAATGACGTGGTATTCCATTAACTGTGCATACAGCAGGCTGTCGCAAATTGTTGGTTTGAATCGTGTTGTAGACACCACGTATCGCATGACGCAATCGATGTACCTCAATCGCGAAACGTTCTCAATTCAGCCATACGCAAGTTTTGCAACTGGTGCAAATGAAATGAGCCCATTCGACATGGCGAGTGGTGCTCAAACCATCGCCAATGGTGGGTTGCATAAGCAGCCGTACTTTATTGACCGTATCGAGAACTTCTCGGGAACGATGTATGAGCACAACGACCCAGGTACACAAGTGTTTACAAAGGAAATTGCTAATAAAGCAGTGTCTATTTTGAAAGGCGTGCTTACCAAGGGCACGGCCCGTCGGAGCGCGCTCGACAAAGATCGCCCAGCTGGCGGAAAAACGGGAACCCAAGACGACAACACCAATGCTTGGTTCGTTGGGTTTACCAAAGAACTCACCTCTGCGGTGTGGGTGGGTGACCCGCGCGCGTATACCTCAATGGTAGGAATTCCCGAGTTCGTTGCGGCGGGTGTTCCGCGTGTGCAGGGTGCCACATTCCCTGCAGCTATTTGGAAGGCATACAACGACGAGGCACTCGTTGATGCCCCCATTGTCGATTGGGAAGCGGCTGTTCCTCCAAGTAGGGGTTCAATGCGCCTCTACTTGCCTGGTGTCGATTGTGTAGCGCAATTGGTGTCGGGTGCGTTGCCGCGCAGGTTCACGGGCAACGTGGTGGCCTATGACCCCATGTGGTTTACAACAACAACGCAGCCAGGTGCCGTGCCTGCAGTTGAGGCTCCCACCTCGACAATGGGTACAACAACGACTTTGCCGGTGGTAGTCCCCGGGGCGCAAGGCCCGCCAGTGGTGAGCATTGTCGATCCAGGCACCACCATTTTGCCGTCTAATACCAACCCGTTTTCTCCATTGCCCACGCTCGACCCGCTGGGGAACTTGGTGTTTGACTGTGCAAAGCCGCTTCCTGGGGGCGTGCAAACGAGTATTCCAACCTCTGGCTAATAGCCTGCAAGTGTGATCTTGGTTCATCTCTATGACCTGCAAATGCTCGATACCACCCTCGAGCAACTGCGTCACCAGTTCATTACCTTGCCAGAGCGTGAAGCTTTAGCCCTTGTGCAGAAAAATGCGGCCGATTGCTCGGCGAAGATCTCTGCTGGTGAAATGCGTCAGCAGGAATTGGAAAAACTACTGAGTGCGGCCGAGGCCACTAGTGCGACGTTGCGTAAAAAACGAGAGCGCCTTGAACAGCAAATGAAAACGGTCATTGCTCCACGTGAAGCAGAGGCTCTTCAACACGAAATCTCGACGGTTGGTACTGAAATTGATGCGGTCGACGAAGAGTCGCTGGCCTTCATGGAAGAGTCTGAGCACATCGATTCCACTCTTGTTGCAGCGCGAAGTG
>JAPKZV010000069.1 GCA_026393585.1 Actinomycetota bacterium | reverse complement strand
TGAGTGTCGCCGAACTTGGCGTGCTCTGACGCAATGAGAAAGTCGCAGTTGAGCGCAAGCTCAAACCCGCCGGTCACGGCAACACCGTTGATGGCTCCAATAAGGGGTTTAACCAATTTGGGAAAGGGTCCGCGCACTCCATCGGCATTAGGTGTTCCGTCTGCACCGGTTCCGCCGAGCAAATTGCTTGAGGCATCGCCGAGTTCTTTGAGGTCGAGTCCGGCGGTAAAAGCGGGGTCGGCGCCAGTGAGGATGATGACATCGACGTCATCGCGGGTGTCGGCCTCCTTCATGAGCTCGGCTAGCAGCCGGAGAACTTCGCTACTCAGGGCATTGCGCGCGCCTGGGCGATTGAGCGTAATGGTGGCGATGCGCTCGGAAACTTCAAGAAGGACAACAGGATCTGAC
Organism: Actinomycetota bacterium; assembly: GCA_026393585.1. GTDB lineage: Bacteria > Actinomycetota > Acidimicrobiia > Acidimicrobiales > Ilumatobacteraceae > F1-20-MAGs119. The sequence continues at coordinate 25,994 of JAPKZV010000069.1, read as the reverse complement.
ATGTCTCCATACTGACACGCAAAAGGGAAGTTGTAGAAGTGGGAGATGATCCGCCACCGTGACAGAATGAAGATATGAGTCTTGTCATTGTTGATAAATCAGATGGGGTTGCAACTCTCACCTTGAATAATCCGACCGAACGTAATACTCTGACCGCGCCAATGGTTGCCGACATTTTGGCCGCCATGGACGATGTAGAGAACGATTCGGCCATTGGCGCAATTGTGGTCACCGGTGCTGCCCCTGCTTTTTGTGCGGGTGCCAACCTGGGAAATCTTGCCACTGCAACTCCAGAAAGCTTGTCGAATATTTATGAAGGCTTTTTGCGCATTGCGCGCAGCCCATTGCCCACCATTGCGGCGGTCAATGGTGCAGCAGTAGGTGCTGGTATGAACCTTGCTCTTGGTTGTGACGTGCGAATCGCAGCAAGGCGCGCAAAGTTCGACACGCGTTTTCTGCAGATTGGTATTCACCCAGGTGGTGGTCACACATGGATGTTGCGTCGCATCGCTGGCCCTCAGGCAACAATGGCAACAGTCATCTTTGGCGAAATTCTTGATGGTGCTGAAGCCGAACGAGTTGGCCTTGTCTGGAAGTGTGTCGATGACGATGCGCTTCTCGCCACAGCACATGAAATGGCGGCTCGTACAGCATCGGCCCCACGTGAACTGCTCACAGTCACCAAAGAAACAATTCAGGCGATGTCGGGAATTGACGCTCATAGTGATGCAGTGAAACGAGAAATTGAACCCCAGGTGTGGAGTACTCGCCAGCCATGGTTTGCCGAGCGCCTTGCCGCACTTCAAGCAAAAATTACGAAAAAGTAGAAACTCCTATGCAAAAAGTGTTGCGATATGTCATCGCAACATTGCTGTCTATTGCCTTGGCTATCACTGCGCTTCCTATACCTCAGGCGCAGGCTGCAGTGCAGAAACGCTCATACATCGTTACTGTTCATCACCGCAGTGATATCGACGAAGTTGTTGCTGCAAGTAGGAGCTTGGGTGCAAAACGGTTCAATATTTTTAGATATGCATTAGGTGGTTTTGCAACTGACTTAAGTGATGCTGCTGCGAAGATCCTCAGGCGTGACATGCGGGTAAAACGAGTGACCCAAAATGTTGCTGTGCGCAAAAAAGACATTCCACCGGTTCAACTGGGTGCGCCGTACCAACTCGACCGCATCGATCAGCGTGCATTGCCACTCGACGATCAATTTCAATCACCTGCAACGGGTGAAGGTGTACAGATCTACATGATCGATACTGGGGTGCGAGCAACTCATGTCGACCTAGCAGGGCGAGTGATTCCCGGTGTCGATGTGGTGGGAAGCGACGAAAGCGGCGCTCCTGATTCTCCAACATCAGATTGCGACGGGCATGGAACTCACACCGCAGCGACGGCTGCCGGGACCACATTTGGCGTAGCAAAAAAAGCAACAGTCATTGCTGTGCGGGTATTGAACTGTATTGGCGATGGAGACGTTGAGGGAGTAGTTGCAGGCATCGACTGGGTGTTGCACCATCACCGCAGCGGTGTACTTGCTGTAGCGAATTTGAGTTTGGGTGTAAACGCCGACGAGAACTCTCTGCCCATGGACGATGCGGTGCGCGACCTGTATGACGACGGCATTGTTCCTGTTGTGGCTGCTGGCAACGATGGCAAAGATGCCTGCAATACCTCGCCTGGTCATTTACCTGAAGCTCTCAACGTTGGTGCCGTGAATAGTCAAGACGATCGGTTTAACAATGGGTCCATTGGCTCAAATTATGGAACATGCCTCGACTTGTTTGCACCAGGTGTACGCGTGCTGTCGGCCGGAAGTGATTCCGACACGGAAACTCATTATGAAACCGGAACATCAATGGCGTCACCATTAGTTGCGGGGTATGCCGCACTACTTGCACAACAGTTTCCCAATGCTTGCCCAGTTTCTATTGAAGACGCTATTAAAGCAAGAGCCACAGCGAATGTTGTGAAAAATGCGGGAACGGGTTCGCCCAACCTGCTTTTGAACGTTTCAGATGTTTCCGCTGTTGGAACTGCAATTCCTGGTACGCCTAATGCATTGGTCAGTACACCGAGAAATGAAGGCCTTGTGGTGTCGTGGGATCCAGGTTGTAGTGGTGGCGCAACATCGGGAACAAACACCATTCAAGTCAGCGTCAGTGGAGCAAAAGTTCCTTTCCGCACCATCAAAATGAATGATGCCGCTGGACAAGTTGTGTTGAAGGGTCTCGACAACAGTAAAAAGTATGTAGCTCGAGTGCGACGCCAAAGCGCTAATGGGAAAAGTGATTGGTCTGTTCCATCGCTCGCAATGAACCCAAAGCCGTTGGTAACGGGGCAAAAGGTATTACTGAATTCCCTAGCGCGCTCAACAGAGGCACCCATTGGCGGACAATGGCAGGTCTCGGCCGACTCCAACGGGGTGTGCCGTGTCACTTCAAACTCGGCCCGCATGTATTTCATGCGCAAGGGAAGTTGTGGCGTTGAGGTGCGGCCTCAATACACAAATGTTCCCTTCACTCGTACTTTCTCGGTGGGGGAAACAGTCGCTCCGGGTAACAGTGGACGTGGTAGGCGCATTGTGTACTCACGTAACTCGCGCAGGCTGTACGCAATTGATGCCACAAATCTGGTGGAACGCAGCATTGCCGTTGTTGCACCCGAGGTTGCCCCGGCACTTGGGAGCTTTTCATTGGCAATCCTGAATAACGGCCTCATGCTTGAGGCACAGAGCAAAACTGGCAAGGTCGCTGTTGCCGTCTCGGGGATTCCCGTTCTGTGCGATGCCGCCGGAGTGTGTGCTGCTACGTATGGCCCCGATTCCTATGGCACAAGCCAACTGCAGGCACTTGGTATCTATATACCGACCGAAGACCTGCGCTGGTTTGTGCGTTGGGGTGAATCGGTAAAAACTTTTGTCATTGTTCGTTAAATCGACAAACAATCCTTCACATATTCCAACGACGAGCGTATGGTGCCTTAAAGGAAGCGTTGCAATTGGAATACCCGAGAGGAGACCCGATGAGTAAGCGTCATCACAGTCAAGAAACTGTGCCACCCCCACGCGTTGAATTGCGTGCTCACGCTCATAATGAGCGACATCGAATACACGCGGCGTTAGATGAAGTTGCGGAACTGGTGAGCCAAGGAATTCCTGCAGAAGATCTTCATGAACCCGGCAAGTCGTGGCGCGTAGAAGCTCACCACGATAAAGAACGTGCCATTCGCAAAAGCAATGGGCCATTGAAACACTGGAAAACGAAAGACTGGAAACGACGTTCGGTGGTGCGTAAACAACGCGCTATTGCGCTGCGAGCCATTGCTGACTAAGAGCTTCGCGGCGCTGGTCCCATTCTTCTTGGGTGAGTGCAAAGCGATGGTGGTCTTCCCAGAGCCCATTGATCTCTAAATAGCGCTCTGCGGTTCCTTCGTTGCGAAGCTCCAGTTTTTCAGCGACACGCAAACTGTTTGTGTTGCGGGGAATGATACAAATTTCGATGCGATGTAAGTGCAGTTCGTCGAATGCAAATTTCAGTAACACAACGACAGACTCAGCAATATAACTTTTGCCTGCTCGTGCTTGGTCAATCCAGTATCCAATTGTTCCGCATTGCATCGCGCCACGCATCACGTTGTTGATGTTGACTTCTCCGGCAAAAGCATTGTCAACAAAGAGGCCAAATGCATAAGAGTTTCCCGATTGACGTTCGCGCTCACGAATATTGCAACGTGCGGCAAAAATATCGCGATCTACTGCTGGGTCGGGCTGGTTAATGGGGCGGGCAGGCTCCCAGCGGGTGAGCCAGTCGCCGTTGCGCCGACGCACCTCGCTCCACGCCGAGAAATCTTCGGCTACCAATGGCCGCAAAACAACGCGAGAGCCGTAGAGACGTAAACCTGAGTTTGCCAGTGAGCCTGCGCCGGATCTTGCGGGGTGTTGGTTCATGATGCTTCGGTGGCAACCACTCCATCGAGAAGTGATGCCGTTGAAATAATGATATGCGATCGTTGAAGTTTGCGCATGATTGCAACGAGCGCGCAACATCCTCCAACAATGACATCGGCCCGGTCGGCAGTGAGACCGGGGTTGAAGAGCCGGTCGCGGAGAGCTTCGGTGGCAAGAGTGCGAAAGACATCTTCGGCAGCATCACGGGTGAGTAAGAACCCGTGGAGCTGATTGACGTCGAATTCTGTGAGTCCGAGTTCAACCATGGCAATGGTGACGATGGTTCCGGCAACGCCGATGATTTCGTCACAGTCGGCAAGCTCGGGAATTTCGCGTAGGGCATCGTCAACTTCATCAATAATGACACCGATGGCGTTGGTGAGTTCTTCGGGTCGTGGTGGGTCGGAGTGAATTTCCTTCTCGGTGAGGCTGCGTGCGCCATAAGGAATGCTGATGACACGTGGAGAGCCCGTGGGGTTTCCAACGGCAATTTCTGTGGATCCTCCGCCGATGTCGAAGACGGCAATGAGTTGTGGATTGTTTGGCAAAGGCAGTTGTTGCTGGGCGCCGATAAATGACAAGCGTCCTTCCTCTTCGCCCGAAATGAGACGAGGGTCAACTCCAATGATTGACTTCACTTCCGCAAGAAACGCAGTTCCATTACTGGCGTGTCGCACAGCGGCAGTTGCTACTACATGAATATTCGTTACACCATGCTCGGTGAGCACAGACGAATAGTGGCGCAATTGTTGCAGAGTATTTTCCATCGATTCCATCGAAAGAATTTTGGTACGGAGAACTCCGGCGCCGAGGCGAGTAATTTTCTGTTCGCGCACAAGTGTGTGGCCATGACGCGAAATGAGCAAATTTGTTGAGTTGCTTCCAATATCGATGACCCCAGTGAGAAGTGATTCTGGCGTGCTCATAGATGCTCTTTCACCCATCGTCCAACGGGGTCGTCGCCACCCGCAAGAAACCATGCGTAGTGGGCATGGAGACACTTCACGCCGCGGCGCGTGCCGGCAACGCCGCCACTTGGCGCAGGCCCAGTGTGATGTGGGGGGAGTAGTGAGTCGCGTAACGCTTTGTAACGCTGATGAGCAGCAGCAATATCTTCCTCGGGAATGTCTGCTTCAGACTGGTTGACACCACCAGTTGACTCAAGGCGTGCGACAGCAACGTATTCCTTTTTGCCCACCAACCAAAACAGGGTAGGCATAGGTGTCCCGTCGAAAAGCAGAGGGGCATTTTGAACAACAATGGGGTCGCCAGAATTGCTACGCACGACCACTTCAAAGTCACCTTGCGGTGACCTGCCAAGAAGTTCTGTCACGCGCTCAATATCGGCGGGTGATGCCATAAATCAATTCAGTGGATCGTTTAGAGCACTGCAATGAGAATGACAACGAGTACAGCAATTCCCGCTACTACAGGTAGAGCACGCTTCAGCATTGTGGAGCCTGCTGCATCGAGCAAGTTGATGGGAGCAGCTTCAGGCGCATCAATTTTGCGCACCACTGGTTCGGCTGATGCGCTAGGTGCAGCAACTTCTTCCACTTCTGCAACTGCTGGTTCTGCTGCAGCGTCACTAGGAATTTCAGAAATGAGTGTGTTGAGGTTTTCGGAAAACTGGGCAAGCAATTTGTCGCTAATGTCGGCCATTGCACCACGACCGAACTGTGCAACTTTGCCAGTAATGGCTAGGTCGGTGTTTACTTCAACTTTTGTGCTGGTTGCAGAAATGCTGGTGAGTTGAGCAGTGATGAGTGCCGATGCATTTCCTTTTCCGCCTGTGTCACGACCTTCGCCCTTTAACACGGCCTTGTGGTCAACGTCATTGCGCTCGAGGAACGAGGCCTGACCTTTGAACTGTGCCTGGATTGGCCCAACTTTTACCTTCACCACGCCGCGGTAGGTGTCGCCCTCAACTTCTTGCAGTTGTGCGCCTGGCAGGCAGGGTGCAATGAGTTCAACGTTGGTGAGAATTTTCCATGCCTCGGCAACGGGCACATTGACGGTGAAATGATGATTTAGTTCCATTGGTTGAGATCCTCAATCGTGTCGATATCAAAAGGTGACCCCGTGCAGAGTACTTGCTCTACGAGTTCGGGGCGACTGCTGATGAGATTTCGTGCCCCAAAATCTCCTTCGGTTGGCAAAAGTGGCCAGACCTCGGCAGTGAGGAGCACGGGGTTCCCAGCCGTTTTCTGGCCGTCTGCCTGCATGTAGAGGGCCTGGGCGATGGGAGAGCGTGACGAGGCCACAGCAGCCCAATCGGCTGGGGTGACAAAGGGTTGGTCGCCAAGCCCCACCACAATGGCGGTGGCGCCCACACGGCGGGCTGCTTCGATGCCCGCCTGGAGCGAGCTGGCCTGACCGGTTTGCCACTCGGGGTTATAGACCGTGGTGACCCTGGGGTGAGAGGTGGCGTCGCTCAAGGGCTCAATTGCGCCCCACACCACGATGACGTGGGTGAACCCAGCATTGACTGCTGAACGAACGGCATGGGAAAGGACGCTGTTCCCACGCAGTGTGCTGTGGAGTTTGTGGGTGCTCCCGACGAACCTACTGCCAGCACCAGCGGCAAGTAATACGGCCACAGTGGTGGACGGCGGTTGCTGAGGCGTGATCACACTTCAATTTATCACTACGGTGTGGGGAGTACTTATGTCACTTTCTCGTCGTGTCCATTTTCGGGGTGTTTCTCTCGCTCGCGGGGCAACACGTGCGGTGGCTGTTGCGACCATTGCCTGCGGTCTTGTGGTGTGTTCAAGTTCTGCCGTTCATGCTGCAGGCACTGCAGTAGTGGTGCCGCCAGCAGTAGTGCAAACCACATGGCGAGAACCACAGTTACTCACAAAAGATGCACGGCCGCGATTCGACGCAGTAAAAACCATTGCGGGTGAAGCACTGGAATCCATCGCCACTTTTATTGATGTACCAACCGCAGAAAATTTTGCACAGTTTCAAATCACTCGTGCCGCATTAGTAAATCGCGTTGCTGCTCGCGTCAACGAGTCGCGTGCAGCAATGTTGCAAGCATGGTCACAAGCTTCATTGAAACACCAGATGGCGCTCATTGCTGGTCTCACAACATTGGGCGTTGGCTACGAATATGGTTCCGATAATCCGAAAAAAGGTCTCGACTGTTCAGGGCTCGTTGCCTATGCGTGGAAACAAGTAGGAATTTCTCTACCGTTGCAGTCGAAGCGGCAATGGGAAGCTTCTCGTGATGTTGCGCAAAAAGATGCGTTACCCGGAGACATCGTTTGGTATCCGGGTCACACCATGATGTACCTCGGAGTGGGCGATGCGGTGCTGCATTCAGCGCGTGAAAATTTAGGTGTGCGCTTAGGTCGCATTAACTGGAAAGAAATTCCCCGCATTAAATTTGGGAATCCAGAAGTTTCGCTGTTGTCAGTGAATAGGACCGCTGGCGTCTTTTAACGACGGCGATTGGCGCCCAGTGCGCTGAGCAATGATTTCTGCACAGATAGAAATTGCTGTTTCTTCAGGTGTTCTTGCACCGAGGTCAAGACCTATTGGCGACATGAGCCGGGCTAGGTCGTTTGGCGAGTTGACTCCGGCAAGTGCGAGTCGTTCTAAACGTTTCGTATGTGTTTTGCGCGAGCCCATCACGCCGATGTACCCGGCTTTTGTGCTCAGCGCACCTTGAATCGCAGGCACATCAAATTTTGCATCGTGGGTGAGAACACACACCGCATCGCGTGCAGTGAGTGATTTGCCGCGACTTTCAAAATAGGCATTTGGCCAGGTAACAACAACCTCGTCGGCCATGGGGAAACGTCGTCGTGTAGCAAACACTTCGCGCGCATCACAAACAGTGACGTGGTAGCCAAGAATTTTTGCAACACGGGCAAGTGCTGCAGTGAAGTCAACCGCACCAAAAATCCACATGTGTGGTGGTGGCGCAAAACTCTCCACAAAAATTTTCACCATCGGCGTGTCGTCAAGGTCTTCAGGAGTGGTTTGGCCGTCGGCGCCGTAATGCCGCACGCCCGTTGTGCCAGCCTCAAGTTCGCCTAACGTATCGCGACCAACAATGCGATTGAGTTCAATATTGCCGAGCGAACCAATTGGGGTGAGTTGCGGAGAAACAATGAGCCATGCTCCAACGTGTGGACCTTCAATAACTGTTGCAAGTCCAACAGGAGTTTGCTGTGATGTTCGCTCTGCGAGAACCTGCACAGACGCATCGGCAAGATATGTATCGAGTGGCTGTATGAAGAGATGAATGATGCCGCCACATGTGAGACCAACAGCAAATGCTTCATCGTCGGAATAGCCAAAGGTGATGATTCCTGGAGCTTTTTCGCCAGCCAAAATGGCAAGGGCTTCACTCACGACCGCACCCTCAACACAGCCGCCACTGACTGAGCCCACCACTTCACCATTTTCGGCAACAGCCATCGCGGCCCCTGGCTCACGCGGGCCAGAACCTTCAACATCGATGACTCGTGCGACAGCAACGCGTAAGCCACGCCGTTGCCATTGTGCGAAGTCGTTGAAAAGTTCACGCATAGTAAAAGTGTACGGACTCAGGGAATGGTCCGGATTGTGCTACTCCAAGTTCGCGATGATTCTGCACAACTCATTTAAGGCGTCAACAGAGTGGCCTTCGACAAAGTCGTCGGTGTGGGCAAGTGCAGCCGCCATACCCTTTGCTAGGGGCGCATAGCCAGGGGTCACCTTCAGTGGATTCACCCAAATGATGCGATGCGCAACTCGGTGCAGGCGTTCCATTTGTTCCGAGAGCACTTCGGGATCGCCGCGGTCCCAGCCGTCAGAGAGCACCACCACAATGGAACCCCGAGCGATGCCGCGAACGCCCCAAGAATCGTTGAAAGTACGCAAGCATTCACCCAGGCGCGTACCGCCACTCCAGTCGGCTACTTGCTCACTTGCACGGGTGAGGGCCTGGTCGGGGTCGCGTGCCGACAGTTCTTTGGTGAGGCGCGTGAGGCGAGTACCGAATGTGAATGCTTCAACACGACGACGGCCCACAACTGCTGCGTGCACGAAGCGCAAAAAAGCTCGCGAATACGGCTCCATGGATCCTGAAATATCGAGGAGAAGTACGAGGCGACGCATTTTCTCGTCGGGCTCTCGCCAATAACGGCGAATTGGTTCACCGCCGGTACGTAATGAAGCTCGTACGGTTCGGCGCAGGTCGGGGGCATAGTGATGATGTTTTGCGCGCCGTGTACGAAGCGACCTTCGCGTGGGGCCAGCGAGGCGTAATTGGTGCATGAGATCTTGAGCAAGGCGCAGTTCGTCGGGTGAGTATTCTGCAAAATCTTTTGTGCGCAGTGATTCAACGGCAGAAAAGCGCAGGGTCAAGGTGAGATCTGCATCACTCGGCTCGGCATCTCCGCTGCCGTCGCCTTCATCGTCGTCGACGGCTAACTCAATGCGCAGAGTTTCCACTTCTTCTTCAAGGTGTTCTGAATGACGATGTTCCCAAAAGACGTGAAATGCGCGATCGAAAATTTCGCGGTCTTCGGGCCGGCGAATGAGTGTGGAATGTGCAGCCCAGTACACATTGGATTGTTCCTCAATGCCTACTTTGTGGAGTGCTTTCACGAAAGTGAGCACACTGTCGACTGGCGCAACTATTCCGACTCCGCGTAATACACGGGCAAATGCAACGGCCATTTCCTCTGCGCTCGATGCGGTGTGGGAAAGTGTGGTCATTTCTAACCGTGGAATGCGCCGCGCTCAAGGGCTTGCTTCACAAGAGCATTCACTCCGGTTTCGCGAACCCTTGCATGATCTTCGCGGTACTTCAAAACTGCACCCAGTGTTGAATCGACAAATGCTTCATTGAGTTCTTGTGCGCCCAGTTTTCCGAGTGCTGTTGCCCAGTCGATTGTTTCGGCAATGCCCGGTGGCTTGTACAGCTGCATTTCACGCAGTGCTTCAACGGCCCCAGCTACTTGACGAGCAAGCACTGTAGAAATATCGGGCACGCGGAGTTTGACAATGGCTACTTCACGGTCAAAACCTGGGTGGTCGACCCAGTGGTACAGGCAGCGGCGCTTCAGTGCATCGTGAACATCGCGGGTGCGGTTTGACGTGAGAATGACAACGGGTGGGGTTGTTGCGCGGTAAGTGCCAAGTTCAGGGATCGTGATTTGAAAATCGGAGAGAACCTCAAGGAGGTATGCCTCAAACTCGTCGTCGGCACGGTCGATTTCATCTATCAGCAATACAGGCGTGGGACCATTGGTTGGTTCAATTGCCCTGAGAAGCGCGCGCTTGAGCAAAAACTTTTCGTTGTACAGCTCTTCTTCTAAACGAGCCGTACCACTGCCGGCTGCTTCGCCCGATGCTTCTGCAGCGCGTAAGTGGAGGAGTTGGCGCGAATAGTCCCAGTCGTAAACGGCCTGGCTGATATCGATGCCTTCGTAACACTGCAAGCGAATGAGTTCAGCGTTGCGAGCCTCGGCAATGACTTTTGCAAGTTCTGTTTTACCAACGCCAGCTTCACCTTCAAGGAGAAGCGGACGATTCAAAGAGAGCGCAAGAAAAACCGCAGTCGCAATACCGTCGTCGACGAGGTAGTCGTGAGCAGTTAGTGCGTTGCGCACTTCATCGGGTGTCCGTGGGACGTCGGAAAGATACGCCATTAACACCAAATCCTAAGGGTTCTCGGCGCCGTATGACCCGTTTTGTGCAACAATCCGCGCCGAAAATTATGTGTCGAAGCCCAAACCGAGACGGTCGAGCGATTTCAACCACACATTTCTCTTACCTGTTTTGTCTTCTCGATCAAGTGACCATCGTGTGGCTTGGATGCCAGCGAAACGGAATGGCTCGGGAGGAAAAGGGAGCGGTTTATCTTGTACAAACTTTGTGGAGGTTGCTTTGCTGCGACGACCATCAAGGAGATCAAGCATGACTTCAGCTCCGAATCGTGTAGAGGCTGTACCAAGACCGGTGTATCCAAGCGCATAGGCAACACGACCGCCCATTGCGCGACCCCAAAAAACACTAAAGCGGGTGCAGGTATCGATTGCTCCGCCCCAGGCATGAGAAAACCGAACGCCTTCCAACTGCGGGAATGTTTGGAAGAAATGTTGTGAGAGAAGAGCCCACGACTCGGGGCGCGATTCAAGTTCTGTATTCATTTTTCCGCGGAAGTAGTACATCGCGTCGTAGCCACCCCACAAAATGCGGTTGTCGGCGGTGAGGCGGTAGTAGTGAAATTGGTTGGGGATATCAGATATGCCTTGTCGATTTTGCCAACCAATGCTGGCGAGTTGTGCTGGTGTTAGTGGCTCGGTCACTAGGCAATAGTCGTATACCGGGGCTACGTAGTGACCTAAACGCTTCAGTAGTGGTTTAAAAGCATTTGTTCCGAGCGCAACTTTTCCTGCACGTACACGGCCAAGTGGAGTGTCAACCAAAACGCCGACACCGTCTTTTTCAACACTTGTTGCTTTGCTGTCTTCGTAAATGCGCACGCCTAAAGATTCCGCTGCAGTTTTCAAACCCCATGCAAGACGTGCGGGGTCAACAAGCGCAGCGCGATCTTTGCGCCAGAGACCACCTGAGTAAGTAGGTGAGTGCACCTGGCTGTGCAATGTTTCTTGGTCGAGCCACTCAACAGATTGCCCAAGTGAGCGGAGTTGTTGGTAATCGTCACGAAGTTCTGAAAGGTAAGAGGCGGGGTGCGAGCTCGTTGCAACATCAATTGCGCCCGTGCGTTCGTAGTCGCAGTCGATGTTGTAACGGCGAATAGCCGACTCAATTTCGTTGAGGTTGTGTAAACCCAGTTCTTCCAAGACGTTCACTTCGTCGGGGAAGCGTTGCTGAGCATTTGCCACACCATGCGTTAACGATGAGTCCATGAAGCCGCCATTGCGTCCACTTGCAGCGGAACCCACTTCATGGGCATCAATTAAGCTCTTTTGCGATGATGGCGGTCCATAACCCGGTGTAACCACCCCCAACAATGCATAAATCGCAACTTTCGGTGCGAACGAGTGTCGGATTCGAGTCGGGCTCGTCGGCATCGTCATACCAGTACGGATACGGATCTGCGTCAGCAATTGCGTCGAGATGACGCATGTCGATAGCTGGATTGTCCATTGTTCTCACCCCTAGGTAATAGCCACCTTACCGCACTCATTGAGCAATGGGCATCGCCTTGTCTATTCAGTAATGTCTTCATATGGATCTAGGAATCGCGGGTAAAAAGGCAGTTGTTGCTGCAGGAACTTCTGGGCTGGGTTTGGCAAGTGCGGTGTCACTTGCGGCCAACGGAGCGCATGTGGTGATTTGTGGTCGCGACAAAGAACGACTCAATGCAGCAGTAGCAACAGTGGGTCATGGGTGCATTGGCATCACACATGATGTGTCGGAGCAAAAAGGTGCCCGCGCATTTGTAGAAGATGCGATGACCCGACTTGGCGGTGTCGATATTTTGGTGACAAATGGTGGTGGGCCGCCTCCAGGAAATGCCATCGACATGCCCATTGAAATGTATTCCATGGCTCTTGAGCTCAGCTTGTTGTCGGTCATTTCAATGTGCCAAACAGCGCTTCCACACATGCGTGAAACAGGTTGGGGTCGCATTATTGCCATTACTTCTATTTCGGTTCGTCAACCCATTCCACAAATCGCTCTTTCAAATACCGCGCGAGCTGGGGTCACAGGTTATTTGAAGTCGTTGGCCGGCGATGTGGCTGCAATGGGAATCACTGTGAATACCGTTCAGCCAGGAGTTCATGCAACAGACCGCATTAAAGGAGTGTATGGAAGCTCATTAGAAGCAATGGCAACAAGCATTCCTGTTGGATTCGTAGGAGACCCTGGCGATTTCGGCGAGGCTGTTGCATTTCTTGCAAGTCAGCAAGCAAAATTCATCACGGGTGCAAGTATCAATATCGATGGCGGCCAGTTCGCCGGTTTGCAGTAAGGACACAATGTTTATTCACGTCGTTGCATTTCGTTGGAATGAAAAAATCTCTCCAGAACAAATTGCTGTTATTTCAGAAACTTTGAAGGCGTTATCGCAGCATGTAACAGAAGTAAAAAAATATCGCTTTGGCCCCGATGCTGGTGTGAGTGCACCTACTAACTTCGACTTTGTTGTTGTTGCTGAATTTGATTCAGCAGACGACTGGAAAATTTACGACACGCATCCAGAACACAACCGCGTGCGCAAAGAAGTGCTGGGGCCGTTCATTGCTGAACGTGCCGCAGTGCAGTTCACTGCTTAAGAAATCTCATTTCTCGGCGCAGATTGTCGCGAAAAGCGATACATACGGCGCCGAGAACCCTTTGGGGTGGATTCGTAGTTGTTCCAGAAGCGAAACGCAATGAGCACGTAGGTAACGCCTAAAACACCGTCGATGATGTAGTGCTCGCCGAAATACACCAATGTCGCCATCATGCAGACGGGGAAAATGACGACTAAAGGTTTGAGATACTTCGGTAGCTGTGGTGCGAAAAACAAGATCACAAGAAGCGAAAACGCCACATGCAAACTCGGCACTGCGGCAACGGGGTTCACTACTTCGCGGCCGCGTTCAATCACGTTCGAGACGGTGTCGAGACCAATATGGCTCCAACCGCGAACCGCAGGTCGAGCCAACTTGCCCGACAAGTGATCATCGCGGGCGGCCATCCATGGTGGGGCAGCAGGAAAAACAATGAACGTGGCAACGCCCATGAAAAGAACGGTGGCAAGACGGCGCATGTAGCGCACCCATTGATCTCTGTTGCGAATCCACAAGGCAACCGCGGCACCCATTGGCACGCAGAAGTGGGTGAAGTACACCATGGAGCCAACAACGTCGTACCAACGCACTGAAGCGGCCTCATAGAAGTGGCGTTGCATCCATACGTTGGGGTCTGTGCCAAAAAAGAAGAACCTGTCGACGTTACGTGGTGCAAAGACTTGAATAGGCATGCCGAGTTGGTCGGCAATTCCGCGGCTGTAGTCGTAGGCGAACCACATCGCCACAAAGAGGGAAAAGTCGCGCAACATCAGCCATTGACGTTCACGCGATCGCCCAAGGTTTCCTGCAATGAAGCCACCGAGCACCCATGCAAGTACGGCAATACGGTCGGTGGGGATCCCGTTAGTGATTCCCGACCAAATAAAGGCAATGACGTAAGCGATGAGCGCAGCGGCGCGGAGATGCCGCAGCTGCACGGGAATTACTTCGAGGCCTCTTCAAGCGCACGACGCACGAGCACCTTGGCAAGGTGTGTGCGGTATTCAGCACTTGCGTTGAGGTCACTTTGTGGGTCTGCTTGTGCAGCAGCAAGTTCTGCGGAATCGGCAACCGATGCACCAGATGCCAATGCTGTGGCTACATCTGTCGCGAGAACAGGCGTAGAGCCCATGTTGACGAGCGCAACGCCAGAGCCGCCATTACCGCGCCATGCAGCAACACCAACAATGGCCCAATCTTGAGCGCGGCGATTGAACTTCTGGAAGCTCCATCCGGCCCCGTTCATTTTTGGAACACGAATTTCAGTGAGCATTTCGTCGGGACGAAGCGCCGATTCAAGAAAGCCTTTGTAGAAATCGGTGGCTGCAATTTCACGTATTCCAGATGCACCTTGAACAACGTATGTTGCACCTAAAGCAAGAGTGGTTGCAGGAAGGTCGCTCGCCGAGTCGGCGTGAGCAATAGAACCACCAATGGTGCCGCGGTGACGCACTTGCGGGTCACCGACGTGGCCTGCTGCACATGCAAGAAGCGGAACATGTTGTTTCACGATGGATGAAGTTTCAACATCCATATGACGTGTGAGCGCGCCAATTGCGATGTAGCTACCGGCATCGGTGATGTATGAAAGATCTTTCAAGCGACCAATGTCGACGAGCACGCTTGGTGCAGCGAGGCGCAATTTCATGAGAGGCAGAAGCGAGTGTCCGCCAGCAAGGAACTTGGCGTCTTCACCGTATTCGGTGACCAGGCTGATGGCTTCGGCAGCACTTGATGCACGCTTGTAATCGAAAAGTGAAGGAATCATTATTTGCCGCCCTTTGCACAAGCGAGAATGGATTGAACAATGTTGTGGTAGCCAGTGCAACGGCACAAGTTGCCCTCAAGACCAATGCGCACTTCGTCTTCTGTTGGGTTTGGGTTTTCGTTCAGCAAACCAATAGCTGCCATGACCATTCCGGGGGTGCAAAAGCCGCACTGCAAACCATGGTTCTGCATGAAGGCTTCTTGCATTGGATGCATTTTTCCATCGGTAGCAAGACCTTCAATAGTGGTGACCTTTGAGCCATCGGCTTGCACGGCAAGAACGGTGCAACTCTTCACTGCTTCGCCATCGAGGTGGAGCGAGCATGCGCCACAGCTTGATGTATCGCAACCGATGTTGGTGCCAGTGAGGCCAAGGTCTTCACGCACGTATTGAACAAGCAAAGTGCGTGGCTCAACATCACTTTCGTGAGTCTGACCGTTAACAGTGACGCTGATCTTCATGGTTCCCCTTTACGCAACTCTCTGGTTGCCACACCTATTATGCCTCAACTGTAGTGGCGGCAACTCAGGAGAAGGAACCCGAAATGGGCCATTTAGCGGTCGAGTGAGTCGAGTCCGCGGCGTGCAAACCACAAAGTGAGCACCGAGAGGCCTACAAGGGCAACTAAGCCTCCCCAAACGCCATCCCAGGTGACATCGCCCAGGAAGCCCTGGCGAGACAGCCGCAAGATATTGGTAGCCGGGTTATAGCGGGCAACGGTGTGTAGCCAGCCGGTCATCACGTTGAGTGGGGTTTGTGCAGAAGACAAAAACATGGTGAGGAACAAGGTGAGTTGCATAATTGCCGCTCCGCGCATGTCGCGAAACCGAAAGGCAATACCCAGACCCCAGCCTGCAGACACCGTCGACAGCCCGAGCGCTGCGATGTACAACATGGCCAGCCCAACAACACCTGAAGTGGGTCGGGCTCCGAAACAGATACTCACGAGGAGAACAACGGTCACAACAACCAAGGTGCGTATGTAACACGAAATGAGTGGGCCAATGATGAGGGAGCGTCGCGGAGTAGGAGCCATACGCAAACGATCGAAGAATCCGTTTTCCATGTCTTTGATAGCAGAGAAACCGAGCCCGACACCACCGAAGGCGGCACCCATACAAACAGCAAGAGGCATGTACCAGTTGATGCTGCGATCGGTAGGGAAGCCAGGAACTTTCGTGATGGCAAAAAAGGTGCCCGCAAATGCGATGCTTTGGAAAATTGGCATCGCGAGTGTTGGCAAAAAGGTTGAGGGCATTCGTCGCGTATTGCGCAAGGCTCGTGTTGAGAGAGCCGAAGCGCTACGCATTGTTGTTCCTGCGAATTCGGAAGGGGAAGTTGTGCTCATTGTGCAGCGATCCTTTGCGCAAGTGCTCGTAAAGCAAGAGTGAATGAAACAATCATGATTGCAATGGGCACCAAAATTGCGCGTGCTATTGCTCCGCTACTTAAGCCATCAATGCATATGTCGCGCATCCCTTCAATGAGATGCGAAATCGGGTTGAAGTCGGCGATGTGTTTGTACGCGCCGCTCATGGTTTGGCGTGGGAAAAACGCACTAGAAAAAAAGAGCATGATGAACACGAGTGGGAAGATTCCTTGAACCGCTTCCGATGAACCAGTTTTGAGTGCAGCTGCTGCCATGAAACCGCTAATGGCAATGGCAATGAGCCCACCACTAATAACCATGATGAGAACACCCAGTGGGCCACCTTTGATGCTCATGCCAAAAGGCAATAACAGCAAAGAGAAAAAGAGTGTTTGAAATGCTCCATAGGCAGCAGCGCCAGCAAGGCGCCCCACGAGAATTCCCAGTCGTGACGATGGTGCTGCCATCAACCTGTAGAAAAAGCCATTTTCAATGTCGGTTGCCAGCGCGCTTCCACTTTGCACAGAACCAAAGAGAACGCCTTGAACAATGGTGCCGGCCAAACTGAAATCGAGGAACGAATCGACTTTAGGAAAACCAGGAAGATTGATTGCACGACCAAACGAGGAAGTACCAAGAGCGGCAAAGAACAACGGAAAGATCATTGAGGGAACAACGAGTGCAGGTTGACGCCAAAGCGCAAGCACTGAACGTTTTGACATGGCAACTGTTTGGCGAAAACCAATGCGCCAGTTGTGGCTCATCGCAGCGGTGGATTGCACCGAGAGAGTGGCGGTCATTGCTTTGCGCCTTCTAAGCGATATCCAGTTGCTTCAGCAAAAACGTCGTCGAGGCTTGGTTCATTCAACTCAAGATGCTGAACACGAATGCCCGCTTCATCGAGACGACGAACAACGTCGGTGACCGCTTCGACGCCGGCATTGAGGCCAACACCCAGTGTGCCTTCAGCGGTGGGGCGCATATCGCCGAACTCTTTCAGTACTTGTGTTGCGGTGTCTGAGAGATGAGTTGCCACTGTGATGAGCAAAGTGGGTGCACCCACTTGTGCTTTCAAGTCACGTGGTGTTCCTTCACAAACAATTTTTCCGTGGTCGATAATGGCAATGCGATCGGCAAGCTGATCGGCTTCTTCGAGGTATTGCGTGGTGAGCAACACCGTGGTGCCTTCGCTGTTCAATCGTTTCACTTCTTCCCACAACGTGAGTCGACTCATGGGGTCGAGCCCAGTGGTGGGTTCATCGAGAAAGAGCACAGTGGGTTGGTGAATGAGCGACAGCGCAAGGTCGAGACGACGGCGCATTCCGCCGGAGTACGTACCAACACGACGATCTGCTGCGGCTGTGAGGCCTACACGTTCAAGGAGCTCATCGGCACGCTTTTTCATTTGATTTGCTGGAATGCCGTATAAGACTGCTTGTAATTCGAGTAACTCGTTTCCCGTCATGAGCGGGTCGATTGCGGCATCTTGCAAAGCCACGCCAATGCTGCGACGTACTTTGTCGGCATCTTTCACGATGTCGTAACCCGCAACAAATGCCTGACCAGCACTCGGACGCAAGAGGGTAGTGAGCATGCGCACTGTGGTGCTCTTGCCAGCGCCGTTCGGCCCGAGAAAACCGAAGATCTCACCTTCTTTGACTTCGAGGTCGACGCCGTCAACGGCTTTGATGGGCTCGTCTTTGGATCCGAAGTAGCGCGCAAGACCAGTAGCAATAATGGGGGAAGTCATTCACCCACTATGCCACCAAAATAGTTGCTTACTACAATCATCAACCTCAGAAGAGGTGTGAATTATTTGGCAGCGGCAATGGCCAGCCACACGCGTTCTGCGGTGGTGGGCATGTCGATGTGGCGCACACCAAGGTGAGACACAGCATCAACAACAGCTGATTGCACTGCTGGGGTCGAACCAATGGTTCCTGACTCACCGATGCCTTTTGCACCAAGTGGGTTGAGGAATGTTGGTGTCTCCATGTGCACTACTTCGAAGCTAGGAAGTTCAGCAGCAGAGATGAATGCGTAGTCGGCCAAGTTGGAAGTGATGGGGTTGCCATCGGCGTCGTAACGCACTTCTTCTAACAATGCTTGCGCCGTGCCTTGGGCAACGCCACCGTGAATTTGTCCTTCAAGAAGAAGTGGGTTGAGAACGCGACCCGCGTCGTCGCAAGCAACGTGGCGCAGGTGCTTAACCTTGCCGGTTTCTGTATCGACTTCAACAACAGCAACGTGTGCACCAAAGGGGAAAGTTGCGCCTTCTGCAATGAAGACACCTTCTTGAACCAGACCGCCGTTACCTTTCATGGAGACAGCAATGTCGGCCCAGCTCTTTGCTACTGCAGGTGTGCCAGCAACATGGAAAACAGCGCGGTCTTTGTCGAGCACAACGTCGGCCTCGTTTGCTTCAAGCAAGCGAGCAGCAATTTTCTTTGCATTGTCGACGAGTTCAATGGAGACCTGGTTGACAGCAGCTCCACCTTGTTGCAGTGAACGTGAACCCATGGTTCCGCCACCTACAGGAACGAGGTCGGTATCGCCCCAGACAAGATCGATCATGTCCATAGGAATACCGGTTTGCTCTGCGGCGATCATCGACCACGAAGTGGCATGACCTTGGCCGTGAGGGCTTGTTCCGGTGTACACCACTGCACGTCCGTTTTCTAATACTTCAATTTTTGCTGCTTCACTCATTGGTGGAACACCGCCAGTGATTTCAACATAAACCGACACACCAATGCCGAGTTGCTTTTGGTCACCAGCTGCGCGACGACGAGCTTGTTCGGCGCGCAACTCTGTGTAGTTAGCAGCAGCTAAGGCTTTGTCGAGTGCGCCTTCGTAATCGCCAACGTCGTAGTTCTGGCCAATAGAAGTGGTGTGGTTGTGCATGAACTTAGGAATGAGGTTCATACGGCGAACGTCAACAGGGTCTTTGCCAATTTCGGCAGCAAACATGTCGATAGCACGCTCAGCTGCAGCAGTTGCCTCGGGGCGACCAGCACCGCGGTATGCAGTAGTTGGTGTTGTATTGGTAACAACAGAAGTTGTGCGCACTTCAATGACGGGGATGTCGTAAACAGCAGACGACATCGGGCGTGTCATGAATGGAGCAAGGATGGTTCCCATGTCGACCCATGCACCTGAGTCTTGGAGCACGTGCATTTGGTATGCCTGAACTTTTCCTGCACGGGTTCCGCCAATGGTGACGTACTGAACCTGCGCGCGACCATGACCAAGGCCCACCATGCTTTCGCTGCGGGTTTCGCGCCAGCGCAATGCACGGCCAATTTTTTTAGAGAGCATGCCGAGAAGCATTTCTTCGGGGTAGACGCCGATTTTGGCACCGAAGCCGCCGCCAACGTCGGGAGTAATGACACGAATTTGAGTGTCGTCGAGGCCAAGTGCTGCCTTGATGCCATCGCGTGCACCTTGTGCGTGTTGAGTGCTCAACCACTGAAAGAGGCGGCCATCGACCCAAGCAACTGCAGAGCCACGCACTTCAAGTGGGCATGGTGCAACGCGCTGGTTGACAAAGCGACCTTTTACAACAACTTCGCAGTTAGCGAAAATGGCATCGCCAGTGTTGTCGGGCATGCCAAGAGCAGTGGTGTCGAACACCACGTTGCTGCCGCAATCTTCGTAAATGAGATTGGTGCTTGCCATGGATTCTTCAATATCGATGAGCGCTGGCAGCACGTCGTAATCGACGATGACGAGTTCTGCAGCATCTTCACCCTGTTCGCGTGTTTCAGTAATAACAGCAGCAATGGGTTCACCTACATAACGAACCTTTTTGCGCGCAAGCAATGTGCGCTTTGCCATGGGGTTGAAAGTGGCAGGCATTTCGGGGAGGTCGAGGCTGTCACCAGTGAAGACTGCAATGACGCCCGGAGAATTCAGTGCATCGGAAGTATCGATGCCGGTAATGATTCCATGTGCAACCGAGCTACGTACATAAGTAACGTGCGCAGCGCCCGTGAGAAGCGGTTCGTGTTGTAGGTCGTCGACGTATTCGCCACCTGTGGTGAGAAACTTTGGGTCTTCTTTACGAATGACGCGGTTACCGAGAATACTTCCACCCATGAGGGCCCCCTGTGAACTGAATGATCTTGAGCTACTACTTCACTCAGACACTACAGAAGGTTTCTAGGGTTGCAGAAGTGGACCCAAAGATCCGGGCTGTTGAGCCCCGTTTTTCTGTGCCGCGGCGGCTCGAACGGCAAGAATATTCGTCACAACGTTGTATGGCCACCCGGCGGGCAGGGCGATGTCGAGGGCAGGGGCCTCTAAGAGGGCAAGGCGCTTTTCGCCAGGCAGGAGATAGCCCAGTTCCTTGCGGGCAGTTTCGCGGATGCCTTCAGGGGTCTGTAACCGTTGAATTTCGGTTTGCAGTTGTTCATTGGCATCTTCAAGGGCCGCGAATTCTTTTTGGCGTTGGGTGATATCGCCACGTTGACTGATGAGGCCCTTCACCGGCAACCCAATGAGGGCAATGGCAAGTGCCACCAAAATGACAACCGAAACGGTGAGCGTGATGTTGCGCGAGATGGCACGCTGGAAAAGCTTGTTGTCTACATGGACAGGTCGCGTGAGATCGCGCACAGGAGAGCGTGTAGGCATTCCCCTATTGTGCCGTGTGAACACCTCAATATGGTGTCATTGGTGTTTCGGTGCTTATCGCAGCGGGGCGAGGGCATCGCGACCGCGGAATGCAGCGCTATCGCCCAAAATCTCTTCAATACGGAGAAGTTGGTTGTACTTAGCAACGCGGTCGCTTCGGGCTGGTGCACCTGTTTTGATTTGTCCGCAATTGGTGGCAACGGCCAGGTCGGCAATGGTGGCATCTTCGGTTTCGCCACTGCGGTGGCTCATGACGCTCGTGTATTGGTGACGTGTGGCGAGTTCAACAGTTTCGAGGGTCTCTGTGAGTGAACCAATTTGGTTCACTTTGATGAGCACGCTGTTGGCAACATTTTGGTCGATGCCCATGCGCAAGCGGCGAGCATTGGTTACAAAAAGATCGTCTCCAACGAGTTGCACCTGAGAGCCAATTGCTTGGGTGAGTAGCGACCAGCCGGCCCAGTCGTCTTCAGACATTGCGTCTTCAACAGAGACAATGGGGTAGTTGTTCACGAGCGAGGTCCACCACACCGAGAGTTCTCGTGAGGTGAGTACTTTTCCTTCGCCAGTGAGATGGTATTTCCCGTCGCGGAAGAGTTCGCTCATCGCGGGGTCGAGTGCAATGGCAATATCTTTTCCAGGTGTGTGCCCAGCGCGCTCAATTGCTTCAACAAGTACTTTGATGGCTTCTTCGTTTGATGACAAGTTGGGGGCAAACCCACCTTCATCGCCGACGGCAGTTGATAGCCCGCGATCGGCGAGTACTTGCTTGAGAACGTGATAGGTCTCGGTACCCCACCGCAAAGCTTCAGAAAAACTTGATGCGCCAACGGGCATGATCATGAACTCTTGCAAGTCGATGTTGTTGTCGGCGTGTGCTCCGCCGTTGATGACATTCATCATGGGAACAGGTAAGACGTGCGCGTTGGGGCCGCCGACAGAGCGAAACAGTGGCAAAGCAAGTTCGTCGGCTGCTGCGTGCGCAACTGCCAAGCTCACGCCAAGAATTGCATTTGCTCCAAGACGACCTTTGTTTTCTGTTCCGTCGAGGTCGATGAGCTGATAATCAATTGCGCGTTGGTCGAGTGCGTCGCTTCCAATGAGCGCGTGTTGAATTTCGGTATTCACGTGGTGAACAGCGTTGAGCACGCCTTTGCCCGAGTAGCGCTTTGGGTCTTTGTCGCGGAGCTCCACTGCTTCGTGTTCGCCAGTCGATGCGCCAGAAGGAACCATTGCGCGACCGTGTGCCCCGGAGTCGAGAACAACGTCTACTTCAACTGTGGGGTTTCCTCGAGAGTCGAGGACCTCGCGGCCGGCAATGCTGATAATGCTGCTCATAGATAATGTCTAACGCAATTTGATGGAATTCCACAAGGCGTCGAGTTCCTCGAGTGAGGCTTTTGTCATATTGATGTCACGTTCTGCGGCTAACGCCTGAACTGCTTCTACGCGAACTTGGAATTTTCGCGACGCACTGCGCAGGGCAACTTCAGCATCGAGACCAAGGTGTCGCGCCACATTGACCACGGAAAAGAGCAAGTCACCCAATTCCATGCCAATGACCTCGGGGTCGGCGCCAGCCATTGCTTCGTGCAGTTCGTCGGTCTCTTCGCGAATTTTCTGCAGAGGACCCTCGGCGTTTGGCCAGTCGAAGCCCACTTTGGAAGCCTTCTTCTGCAGTTGCTGTGCATAGAGGAGTGACGGCCCAGACTGTACGACCCCATCGAAGATGCCTGTACGTTCTGGCTTTTCAAGTTTTTTAATGGCGTCCCAGTTGGTGCTGACTTGGTCGGAAGTGTCGGCAGTGACGTTGGCAAAAACATGTGGGTGGCGCCGCACGAGTTTGTCGTGAACGGTGCGTGCAATGTCGGCCATAGTGAAGCGACCTTCTTCTTCTGCAATTGCTGCGTGGAACTCCACTTGGTACAGCAGGTCTCCCAGTTCTTCAATGAGGTTGTCGTCGGTTGTTGGGTCGTTTGCCTGTAGTGCCTGGAGTGCGTCAACTACTTCGTAGGTTTCTTCAATGAGATAGCGAATGAGAGATTCGTGTGTTTGCTCTTGGTCCCACGGACATTGTTCGCGCAGTGTGCGGGCAAGTTGGTGCAAGTTCACTAGTTCGCCGGCAACGGGCTCGGCAAGGCGAGGAATGTACAAACTGGTGAGGTGATCGGCTTCGATGACACGGTCTATTTCTGACCACGTTGTATGCACAATGTTTTCATCGTCGAGTCCGACATGATGTAGCAATACAACTGGTGTATCGGCAGGCTCAGACTCTGCAGCAAGTTTGATATCGGAGAGCACCCAGTTTGCATGGCAGTGGGCAACGAGGAATGGCCCATGATCGCCGGCAGTTTGCTGAGCGAAGAGGTGGCCATCGATGAGGCGAACATTGCTATCGATGGGGTCGATGCCGAGTGCCGCCCACGAGCAGTCGAGAAACGAAACTGCAGCAAAAACTTCAACCACTACGTCTGTGTGCTGGCGCAACAATTGAACACTGCGCTCGAGTACGGAAGGTGAACCAGGCACGGCGTAGAGCACGGTGTTGTGCTGCTTGGCTGCTGCTACGAGTAGTTCGGCAATTTGTACGTATACCTCGTCGAACGTGACAGCGGAATCGTAGAGATGATCGAACGACTGCGCATCGGGAAGGAGATGTGCCGACGGGTGTTGGGTGGTGCGCAAAAAGCGATGTGGAATCTCACTGATTGCAGTGAGTGTTGCCGATGTGACAAGCCCCGGGTCGCCAGGGCCGAGGCCAACAACACAAATGCGCGGCATTAATTACTTGGCAGCAATCGACGCTGTCGCAGGGTTCCAGCGACCATAAGCGGGGTCAACGGAAATAGGTGAGTTCGTGACATGACCAGTTGCCAAGAGAGGGCCAGGGGCCGCCTTCACAAAAGCAACAACATCTTTTGCCACTTCAGCGAACGGTGCAACCAAGATGATGTGGTAACCAAAGCTCGATTGCACTGGGCCGTAAGGAGTGCCGGCTTTTGCCGCAATTGCCCCTGCAGTGAAGAGGGGGTCGAAGTTTGCCTGATAGTCGAGAAGCGACATGCAGCGTGAGGCAACACCTTTAGGGTCGTTGCCAGAGATGCGTCCGCCCGATTTCTTTGCGGCAGCCTCAGTTGAGTATTTCGCGGCGAGTTTTGCGAAGTCGCCGCCTTTGTTGAGTTCCGCCAAAACTTTCGTTGCTGTGCTTTTCTCTTTCATCACAATGTGGCTAACGCACATGACTCCGGTGAGCGAATGATTTTTCTCGTACATCTTTTTGATGTCGGCGTCGGAAGGTTCACCGAGTTCTTGAACCGCTGCCGTCTCTGCATTCAAGTTGATAATGAGATTCTGAAGCTCAGGGGTGAGCGTCTTGAACTTCTCGTCGGCAATGCCCTCGGCAACTTTCTTTTTCTGTGCTGCGGTGACTGGTTTCCCGACGCTCTGAAGAAAGACCTTGTAGTCATTTTCTTTGATGATTGCGGTCAGGATGCTGCGCACGTCGTCGCCGGCAGCAATGCCCTCTGGCATATTCAATTGACCAATTTCTGAAAACTCATTGATGAAGCCTTCAAAAGAATCTTTGCTAATAGAAACGCCGTTCACCGTTGCTGCGGTGGAAGCTTTCGGGACGGTATTGCATGCCGTGAGGCCAATGAGCAAGACGCCAGCAAGGAGCGATGTGCGGAGAGTTGGAATGCGAGTCACGGAGAAACTTTACTGCTCTGAGGCGAGGAGTTACTGATCTGCGAAGAGTTCCGCCAGAAGTTCTTGGAGGTCGTACACCACCTGGTCGTTGTTCAAGCCCTTGCGATTCTGAGGGGGGCCTTGTAGCGGTACCACGAGTTGTTTCGCGTCTTCGCGGTATGACATTCCCTTGAATTTTCCCGTTCGCGAGAGTCGTTGTACTGCCATTTGCTGGCTGTTTTTCAATTCCACCGGAGAGATGCGAGCGGTATTCATCATGACTGTGAGTTCTTTGATGCTGTAGGTATGGCACGCGGCACGTAGTGCACCAACTGCGAGAAGGATGTCGGCTTGCGTGGGAAGGGGGCCGAAGCGGTCGAGCCATTCGCGGCGAACGTCTTCAACTTCTTCAAAGGTTTTCACTTCACTCAGGCGGCGATACGCCTCGAGCCTGAGATCTTCTGTTGGTACGTAGTCATTGGGAAGGAATGCAGAAACCTGAATATCGAGTTTGAGCTCATTGGGCATTTCAATGGGCTCACCTTTCATCTCGGCAACTACTTCGGTCACCATTTGGCAATAGAGGTCGTAACCCACCGCAGCAATATGGCCACTTTGTGCTTCGCCTAAAATATTTCCTGCTCCGCGTATTTCAAGGTCGCGCATCGCAATTTTAAATCCGCTGCCTAATTCAGTTGCTTCGCCAATGGCACGCAACCGCTCGTAGGCATCTTCGCTCAGTACTTTGTCGCGCGGGTGGAACAGGTAGGCATATGCACGTTGCCCGCTTCTTCCGACGCGTCCACGAAGTTGATGCAGTTGCCCAAGACCGAGGAGGTCTGCGCGTTCAACAACGAGAGTGTTCACCGTTGGCATATCGATGCCGCTCTCAATAATGGTGGTGCACACGAGCACATCGAAGTTGCCTTGCCAAAAATCAATAACGATTTGTTCAAGTGAACCCTCGTCCATTTGGCCGTGAGCAACGGCAATTCGTGCTTCAGGTACGAGTTCGCGTAGTTCCGCAGCGCGTTCGTCGATGGATTGAACGCGGTTATGCACCCAAAATACTTGGCCCTCACGGAGCAGTTCTCGACGAATGGCTTCCACGGCAAGACGCTTATCGAGTTCACCAACGTAGGTGAGGATGGGCTGGCGGTCGGCGGGGGGAGTCTGCAAAAGAGAGAGGTCACGAATGCCCACCAAACTCATTTCGAGTGTTCGCGGAATTGGCGTTGCGCTCAATGTAAGTACGTCCACATTGTGACGCATCTTTTTCATGGTCTCTTTATGCTGCACACCAAAGCGTTGTTCCTCGTCAACAACCAG
>JAPKZV010000175.1 GCA_026393585.1 Actinomycetota bacterium | reverse complement strand
CGCAACCCCGATAGGCGAATTCAACATGATTTCGCGAGCTTTTGAAAACGCACGCTCGAGTAATTGATCGGGTTGCACTGTTTCCAAAATGAGGCCAATTCGCTCTGCTTCTTCTGCCAGGAAAATACGGCCAGTCAGCATCAGTTCTTGAGCACGTGCGGCTCCTATGAGCCGAGGAAGTAACCAACTCGTACCGATATCGCACGCTGAGAGTCCGATGCGAATGAAAGCAGCATTGAATTTGGCTGCGGTTGATGCGAGGCGAATATCTGAGCCAAGGACGAGTGCAAACCCGCCACCTGCAGCGGCACCGTTCACTGCAGAAATAATGGGCTGCGGAAGAGATCGCATGTGTGGAATGAGTGACGCAATATGTTTCTGGGTGGCAAACCCCGACTCCACTTTTCCGGTGTGTGGCATGCCGGGTGCAACGCCATAACCGGTGAGATCTAAGCCAGCACAGAAACCCTTGCCTGCTCCGGTGAGAACAACTACACGGGTCTGTGGGTCAACAGAAACTTCATCAAGAGCATTGTGGAGTGCACTGACGAGTTCAGACGTCATCGCGTTGAGCTTCTCGGGGCGATTCAAAGTGATGAGAGCGATGCCTACTTCGGGGTGGGTGATTTCTACAACAGCCATGGCATATCTTGTCATGTCGCAGTGGTCACGAAACGAAATGTGAGGTTGATGCGCGAAGACGTGACCTTTTTGCTGCGTGCGATGCTGTGTTGCCAGCAATGCTGCGAGAGGCCACTCATGAGAAGAAGAGAACCGTGGGGGAGCATGACCGACGTCTTTTCTTTGCTCAGACGATGACGAAAATCGAATCGACGTTCTGCGCCAAATGATACGGAAGCGATCACAGGCTCGGGCCCATTGCACGGCTCGTCATCGGAATGCCAACCCATGGCGTCGTTGCCATCGCGGTAGAGATTGGCCAGTGCTGAATTGAAGGTGTGTCCCGTTTGCTGCACTAGGGCATTGCGGACCTTTGCAAGGGTGGGCGTCCACGTATGAGAGGTGCGCTCAACTCCTGAATAGGTGTAGTGAATGTTGTTGTCGGCAATCCATGCGGAACGCCTCGGTTCAGGAACTTTCTTGCCGAAGAGAACGAGGTGATGTTCCTCCCAAGGCACTTCGCTCATGAGCGCACTAAAGCACTCGTTGGCGTCTAGTGCGCTCAGAAAATGTGGAAACAACTGTGCACTGCCGTCAAATGGCAGTACCTCTAACGAATCGGAAGGGAATAACGACGTCACGCCGACGTTGAAACTTTTGACTTCTTCGGACGAGGCCGCATTGTTGGCGCAGCATCTTCGTCATGAATATTGAAATATGCATAGACCGCGCCGAGAGCAGTGACAATGACAGATCCGAGAAATGCGGCATGGTAGCCAGACATTGCTGCCACTGGTGCGCTGTTGTCGGGCAAGGCATGGTTCATGCGAGACACAAAAATAGTTGCGAAAATTGCTACACCTAGGGCGGCAGATGTTTGACGCTGTGCGGAAAAGATTGATGATGCGCGACCCGTATCGCGTGCTTCAATATTTGAATAGGTTGAAGCCTGCAAGCCAACAAATGAAAAGGATGCTCCGCAACCACGAATGAACATCAGTATGCGAATTGTCCACATGCTTGTGCCAAGACCAAGGAAGGCAAAAGGCAACGACGCGAGTGTTGCAACAACAAGCCCAAAGGTAACGAGCCGACGTGGCCCCACTGTGTGGTACAGGCGTCCGACAATTTGGCTCATCAGAATGACGCCACAAGCTTGAGGCAGGGTGGTGAGACCCGACTCCAGTGCCGTAGCGTTAAATGGCCCTTGCAGCATTTGAGGCAAGAGAAAGACGAGCACTGGAGTGGAAAACCACCCGTGAGTTGGTCCTTGTGAGAGGGCGTAAAGAATTCCGGCTAAACCAATTCCCGACAGTACAAAACCGGGAGCATCGAACTTTCCGGCCTGAGGTTCCTTGTGCTCTTTGAGGAAAATGGCGCCAAAAATAAAGCCGAGTACACCGATGGGCAAATTGACATAGAAAATCCATCGCCATGAGAGGTGGTCAACAATTGCGCCACCGATGATGGGTCCGAGAGCTGGTGCAACAACGGTGGGAACAATCAAAATAGTTGATGCGCGTGCCCGCTCTGCAGGGGGAAACGAGCGGTAGAGCATGGCTGTTCCGACGGGCACGAGCATGCCTCCACCCACGCCCTGAAGAAGGCGAAAGACGATGAGCTGACCAAGGCTGTTCGATTGACCGCACAGAGCCGATGCGGCAGTGAATAAAAAGAGTGCAAAGAGGAAGGTTTTCTTTGTCCCTACTTTGTCTCCGATCCAGCCAGAAGCGGGAATCCATACTGCGAGCGCGAGGAGATAGCCGATCACGACCCACTCCATCGACGCTGCCGAGGCGCCAAATTCCTCTTCGAGCGTGGGGATCGCCACGTTCATGATGGTGGTGTCCATAATTTCTAGGAACAGACCCAAAACAAAAGTGACGGCAACGATCCATTTGTATTCAAACTTGTCTTGAAGTGCACTCATAAGCCCCCTAGGTCCACCACGCAGACTAGTGACTCACTTGGCTTACTATGACGACGGGGGTTTCATCATGAGCAGTCAAATGAACAATATTCGCTACAACCCATTTAGCGCTGAGGTATTGGCAGATCCTGCCGCGGCGCATAAAGAACTTCGCGAAAAGTGCCCGGTGCATGCTTTTCGTGAGCATCAACCTTTTTTTACTTCTTTGAGTAAGCATGAAGATGTCTTGGCCGCATTGAAGAACATTGACGTGTTCTCGTCGCAGTGGGGCCAAGGACCTGGTCGTAAGCCCGCCATTGCATTGTTTAGTGACCCGCCGAATCACACGAAGTTTCGTCGCCTCGTCAACACCTCTTTTACCCCTCGTGCAGCGATGGCGCTAGAGCCAATGATTGTTGCTTTAGTGGAGGAGTTGGTGAGCGTCATGGGTTCACAGGCAGGCAACAAGGCCGACCTACACGATTTACTTGCAATGCCCCTTCCCGTAATCGTCATTGCTCGCATGCTCGGAGTGCCTGAAGATATGCGCGACACATTTAAAGAGTGGAGTGATGCACAGCTGCAGGGCATGAACATGGTCGACCCCGAACGTGAAATTGCCGCACGACGTGCAATGAGCGAGTACCTCATCAATGAGGTGAATATTCGTCGAGATCTCATTGCGCAAGGTCGTGAGTTACCGAACGATCTGATTTCGGAATTAACACAGGCAGCGATGTCGCACGACGACCCACTCACCGATGCAGAGATGCTTTCTATGTTGGTGCAAATTTTGGTGGGGGGAAATGAAACAACTACTTCTCTCATCACCAACCTGGTGTGGCGCTTGTTGGAAGATCGCACCAGGTGGAATGCAGTGGTGAACAACCCCGAACTCATCGATATTGCGATTGAAGAAAGTCTGCGATTCGACCCACCGGTATTGGGTTTGTATCGCACCACCACGTGTCCGGTCACGATGTCGGAAACAGAAATTCCTAGTGATGAAAAAGTGATGGTGCTCTACGCCTCGGCTAATCGCGATCCCGCAGCGTGGGAAGACCCCGACACTTTTCGTCTCGACCGCGACCTCAATCAGTTACGCCGTCACCTGTCTTTCGGTTTCGGGTTACACGTGTGCCCAGGAGCTGCGTTGTCGCGAACAGAAACGCGCATTGCATTACGCAAACTCATTGAACAATTCCCCACGCTGGAATTAGATGGTGAACCAGAGCGTATTGAAACCTTCTTGTTATGGGGTAAACGCACCTTGCCTGTGAAGTGGTGACGAATAACTTCTTACCAATGCATATCGGGGGAGTACACGGCGTTTTGGTTACCCATTGCGTTTCCGGCGTCGGCAATGAGTAGTTGTCCGGTCAGCGACCTTGCAGCAGGGGAGCACAAGAACAAAATGTGCGCGGCAGTTTCTTCAGGGCTTTGCAAGCGCTGAATTGGGGTGTCGCGAATAATGCGCTTGGTGTACTCCGCCACATCGGGAGAAATGTTGGCTACTTCTTCTTCGCGGAAACCTTGAGTATCGACTGGCCCAGGAGCGAGAGCATTCACAGTCACACCACGATGTGCGAGGTAGAGGGCTGTTGTCTTTGTCATATTCACCACGCCCGCGCGGGCTGCGCCAGAGTGCAAAAAGAGTGGCGCGCCGCGGTCGCCCACTTGGTTGTGCACCACATTGACGATGGACCCGTCACCAGCGGCAATGAGGTCGGGCACGAAGCGACTGAGCATGTTCCATGTTCCATGCAAGTTGAGGTCAACCACGGCGCGAAAACCACGATCGGAAATCTCTGAAGGGCGGGCAGGAAATTGCCCGCCGGCATTGTTGATGAGGAAATCGAGTTTGGTAAATGAGCCCATCACCACGTCTCGCAAAGATTCCACGCTTTCCGTATTGCGAATGTCGCATACCTGGGAAATGCAGCGCACGCCGAGTGCTTCGATATCGGCATGTGTTTTAGCCAAGTTGTCGGCATCGCGAGCAGCGAGGGCTACGTCGGCGCCCAATTGTGCAAAGCCGAGTGCGGTTGCGCGGCCGATGCCACGACCACCGCCTGTTACAAGAACAGTACGACCTCGAAAGAGGCCAGGGGCAAAAGTTTCCGCTGCGGTGTTGGGGGTGCTTGTCATTCCAACGAGAGTAGCGAACTACCATCGGGTGTATGCGAGCGGTGATCTGTAAAGAGTTAGGTCCATTGGAAAATTTGTCTGTCGAAGAGGTTCCTTCGGCGCCATTGCTGAGTGGACACGTCCGTTTGCGTGTTTTGGCAAGTGGTGTCAATTATGTAGATGGTC
This sequence comes from Actinomycetota bacterium, assembly GCA_026393585.1. Lineage (GTDB taxonomy): Bacteria > Actinomycetota > Acidimicrobiia > Acidimicrobiales > Ilumatobacteraceae > F1-20-MAGs119. The sequence goes on along the minus strand of JAPKZV010000175.1, from coordinate 6,775 downwards.
TTCTCATTCAGGGCAAATACCAAATCAAACCGCCAACTCCTTTTATTCCAGGAATGGAAGTTGTCGGTGAAGTAGTGGAGTGTTTTGAAGATGTTTCCTCCGCGCTCATGGGGAAACGCGTTCTGGCAAACGTAGGTTTTGGTGGTTTTGCTACAGAGGCAGTGGTGCGGGCCGATCGTGTCATCACCATTCCCGACACGTTGACAACTGGTCAGGCCGCAAGCTTTTTGCAGAGTTACCTCACCGGTTGGTTCGCGCTCACCCGGCGGGCTCACATGAGCGTCCAGTCATCGGGAAAAGAACAGTGGATGTTGGTGTTGGGTGCAGGAGGCGGTGTGGGCCTTGCCGCAGTCGATATTGGCGTTGCACTAGGTCTCAAGGTCATTGCGGCGGCTTCCTCTGAAGACAAACGAGAATTGGCACGTGCAAGAGGTGCTGTAGCTGTCATCGATTCTGCCAATGAAGATGTGAAGGAGCGGGCGAAAGAAATATCTGGGGGCGGGGTAGATATTTTGTACGACCCAGTAGGTGGCACTTTAGGTGAGACCTGCTTGCGTGCCTTGGGCGAAGATGGCCAATACCTGGTCATCGGATTCGTCGGCGGAATTCCTCAGTTACCCGCAAACCAGGTCCTCCTGCGTAATCGCAGGGTCATTGGCGTCGACTGGGGAGCATGGGCCGGTCGCAATCCAGAAGGTAATGCTCAACTTCTTGAAGAGGTGTTGGCAAAAATTGCGGCAAAACAGCTCAGTCCGGTTGAACCACAGGTGTATTTGTTGAGCGAGGCAGCCAAGGCGCTTGCCGATCTTGAGCAACGTCGTGTAGCGGGCAAAGTGGTACTCGTTGCCGACGAAGCGAAATAGGTAGTCTGAGTGAATGGCTACTCTCAAACCTTTCAAATTCGGCGCAAAAGCAAAGACCGCAGGTAGCGGTAAAGAATGGGCAGACATTGCCAAGCAAGCTGAAGACCTTGGTTACGTCTCGTTGCAGATGGACGACCATTACACCAAGCAGTTTGCTCCGGTACCAGCTCTCATGGCAGCTGCTGCAGCAACAAAAACACTTCAGGTAGGAACGCTGGTTGCAGGAAACGACTTCCGCAACCCAGTGGTGTTTGCAAAAGAAGCAGCAACGATCGATCTCTTGTCGGACGGCCGCTTCATGATGGGTTTGGGTGCCGGATGGATGAAAGAGGACTACACCATTACCGGTATTACTCAAGACGATGCACTCACTCGTATTGAGCGACTTGAAGAAGCAATCACGGTGATGCGTGGTTTGTGGGGCGCAGGGCCCTTCTCTCATGAAGGTCGTTTTTATAGTGTTTCGGAAATTGATGCTCAACCAAAGCCAATTTCCAATATCCCCATCACTGTTGGTGGTGGCGGACCAAAGTTGCTTGCTATGGCAGCACGTAAAGCCGATGTGGTCGGAATCAACCCGAAAATTGTTGGACGTTCCATTAACCCTCGTTCGATGGCTACTGCAGCAGCAGACGTTGTTGATGAAAAAATTGGTTATGTGAAAGCTGCCGCAGGCGATCGCTTCGACCAGTTGGAACTGCAGTTGCAGGTATTCGCCACAGTTGTTACCGACGACCCCATGGCAGTTGCAGAGAAAATGGCACCAATGTTTGGCTTGCCGCCAGAAGTTGTTTTGCAAGCGCCGTACTTCCAAATTGGAAGCGTGCAGCAAATCATCGACAACATCACTATGTTGCGTGAGCGCTGGGGCATTACTTACATTGCCTTCCAGCAAGACGCAACAGCAGCAATGGCTCCTGTTGTTGCTGCGCTCGCTGGCAAATAGAACCTGACGCCAGAGTTGTGAACGCCGTGCCACCGTCGTCAAGGCGTTCCCGACTCCGATGGACCGCGGGAAGTTCTAGATGTTGCTATTGAATCAATCAATGCTGGTCTCAATCAGTACCCGCCAGGAATGGGAATGCAGGTGTTGCGTGAGGCCATTGCTCAGCATCAGCAACGGTTTTACGGGGTGTCTTACAATTGCGATACTGAAGTTTTGGTGACAGCAGGCGCAACAGAAGCAATAGCGGGAGCATTGCTCGGGTTGTTAGAGCCCGGTGACGAAGTGATTGTGTTTGAGCCGATGTACGACAGTTACCAGGCGTGTATTGCAATGGCTGGTGCGGTTTCAGTTCCTATTCTGCTCGAACCGCCTATGTATCGACCCAACATGGATGCTTTGGAAGCTGCTATTACAACTCGCACGAAGATTTTGCTCATCAACTCGCCTCATAACCCCACAGGTATGTTGCTGACACGAGATGAGCAAGAACATATTGCGCGCATCGCAGAACAACACAATCTCATTATCGTTTCCGATGAGGTGTACGAACATCTGGTATTTGATGGGCATAGGCATGTATCAATTGCCGAGATCCCACAAGTTACTGGTCTAAAACTTCCTCACTTATGTAAATGCGGCACCATTTCAGCCTGCAATTGCTCGTGGTCTTTTAATGCCAGATGATTATTTCACACAACTTGCAAAAAATTTAGAAGATCGTCGTCATCAGTTGTGCGACGTTCTTTCAGAGTCAGGGTTCCAATACTTTCGCCCGCAAGCAACTTATTTTGTAACGGCAGACATCCGGTCAATGCAGGAAAATGGGGATGGTCGCGAATTTTGTCAGCGACTTGCCCATGAGGCTGGAGTGGTTGCGATACCCAATGTGGTGTTTTATACGCCGCAAAATGCTCATAGTGGACGGCACTTAGTGCGGTTCGCGTTTTGTAAGCAGGAAAAAGTCATTGCACAAGCAGCACAACGTTTGCGAAACTGGGCGCAATGAAAATTGCGGCAATCCAGCACGACATTCAATGGCTCAATCGCGATGCCAATTTTGCTCATCTTGAAACGCTCATCGCTTCGGCTGCACAGGGTGAGGCGCGCCTGGTTGTATTAAGTGAAATGTTCTCTACCGGTTTCGCAATGGGCGAAAAATGGGTGAATGAATTACCGGAACCATTTAATGGCCCAAGCTCGCAGTTCTTGCAACGAATGGCGCAGAAATACAACATATGGCTGGGCGGAACGTGCGCAGAACTGCCAGAAACTGGCAACACCCTGCCAGGAAATACTTTCATTGTCTCGTCACCAGATGGTGTGTTGACGCGCTACGTAAAGATCCATCCATTTTCCTATAGCGGAGAAGATAAATGGTTTCGTGCAGGTTCAGAAGTGGTGACGCTCGAAATTGAGGGAACGCGTGTTGCGCTTTTTGTGTGTTACGACCTGCGATTTGTTGAAGAGTTTTGGAATTGTGCAGAACACACCGATGTGTACCTCGTACCAGCGAATTGGCCCGAGACTCGTCGTGAACACTGGCTGGCGTTATTGCAGGCGCGCGCAATTGAAAACCAGGCCTATGTGGTGGGTGTGAACCGTGTTGGCACGGGTGGTTCTTTGATTTATTCGGGTGACAGCCGAGTCTTTGGTCCACTCGGTGAAACGGTCGCGGCTGGTAGTTCCACAGAAGAGATTCTGTTAGCAGACATTTCGCCTGAGCACGTAGCGGCAACTCGATTGAACTTTCCCTTTATGAAAGATCGTTAATCAGAGTACTTTGGCCACTGCGAAAATTTCTCTAAAGAAATCACCGTATTGCGCATTTGCTCTGGAGCAACCGGATGCGAAATGAGATACCCCTGAGCCTTTGCGCAGTGCAAGTCGATAAGTGCCTCTAACTGACGGGCTGTCTCTACGCCTTCAGCAACGGTGTCGAGTCCGAGGGCATCGCTCATCGCCAAAATGGTTTTCACAAGGGAGCGTGCACTGACGTCATCGGCAATTCCGCTAATGAATGACCTGTCGATCTTGAGGCGCTGAATGGGGAAGCTCTGGAGAAGCGACAGCGACGAATAACCAGTACCAAAATCGTCAATGGCGATGCGTACGCCAAGGGTATTGAGACGACGCAAGGCGGCAAGAGCTTGCTCGGGCTCAGTAATCATGATGCTCTCGGTCATCTCGAGCCACAACTGTTGTGGTTGAACACGTGTGCGCGACAGAGCTTCACTTACCACCGAGACGAATTGTGGATCATGTAGTTGTCGGGGCGACACATTGACAGACATCGAAGCCGTTTCCGGGCAAATACCGGCATCGATCCAAGTACGTAAGTGGGTGAGCGCTTCAATGAGCGCCCAAGCACCTATGGGTACGATGATGCCAGTTTCCTCCGCAATCGGGATGAATTGAGCAGGAGAGCTTGTTGAGCCATCTTCGCACTCCCAGCGCATGAGTGCTTCAAAACCAAGTACATCACCGAGTTGTAGGTCGATAATGGGTTGATACACCAGCGTGAGTTCTTGTCGCTCAAGGGCGCGGTACAGCGCGGTTTCTAGTGTGAGGCGTTGCGTGGCTCGTTCCAGCATCGAAGCATCGAACAGCGCAATGCAGTTGCGCCCTGCATCTTTTGCGCGATACATCGCAGCATCGGCGTGTCGAAGAAGTTCTTCTGGCGAAGGAGAGTCGGTTGCCGGCGAGCACGCCACGCCAATACTTGCTGACACGAAAACATCGCCTTGTCGTAGGGCAAGAGGCTCACGAAAGCATTCCAGAATTCGTTCGGCGGTCTTCATGGCTTCAATGTCGCTCACGCTGTCGGGTTCAAGTACCACAAACTCATCGCCGCTAATGCGGCCAACGATTGCGGAGAGAGGCACAGCGTTGGTAAGGCGTTGGGCAACTGCAACCAAAACATCATCTCCAGCGCTGTGGCCAAGTGAGTCGTTGATATTTTTGAATCGGTCGACGTCGATGAAATGAACTGCTGGAAAGTTTTCACCAACACCGCTTGAGTGCGGGCATTGGTTCTCACGGCTTGAATGACACGCGCGGTCACCGACGCAGCGAGTACAAACAAAGAAATTGCTCGTATGACGCGGTCAACCTGATTGCGGGGATCAAAGAGAGCAATAGTGATGAGTGGCACAACGAGTGCAGTGGTCGTGAGCACTAGTCGACCAAGTAAAGGTTGGCGTTGACGTGTGGTGCTGCGATGGGTGAGGCTGCGTACCGAGGGGTGCAAGAAGGTTGCAGAGGCTAAAAAGAGACTGATGACATAAGGGGCATTGAGAAAACGGTCGGAAACACTTGCATGGCCAGACTTGTCTAAAGCAAAAAGAAAGTCACCAAGCAAAGAAAGTGAAATAGCCCCAAAGAGCAACCAGATTGAGGGTGTTCGGTTTGCTTCACTGAAGAGCAACGAGACCAGGAGGAAGAGCACAATTGTGCTTGTTGCGAGAGTGATGCCGCGCAAAGCACTAATAACAGCCGGTTCTCCAGCGATGTTGAGCGAGGGTTGAAGGAGCCCTATCCAAATGAGGAGCCAAGCTCCGAGTGCAACAACTAACGCGTCGCCAAGCGAATTCAAAATGGCAGTTCCGTTGCGCCTTAATGTGACGAGCAAAAGTGCGCTGGCGAGGAGTAATTGAACTACGAGGAAGAATGACTCAGAAACAATGCGCAACGTTTCGTCAGGCAGGGAAGTATCGGCCAACGTTTGCCCTGCGACGGTAAACAAGGCAACACCTAAAATCACCATCCAGGCGCGAGGGTCGGGGCGATGTGCAAAGAACCCAATGAAAACACAAATGGCCAGTTGGGTTGCCGCGATGAAATAGAAGGTATTTCCCACAGATGCGGACGGGGTCAACATGTTGACGAGCCCGAGAACCACTCCCACGGCCCCGATGAGCCATGCCAATTGAGAAAAGCTTTTGCGCACTGGCTTTTCAGGCTACACATGACCCGAATTGCAGGGGTGGATCAACTACTGTGTTCATAGGCGGAGTGCCTTTTTTTGGAGTACCTCCTCGCATGTATGTCACCCGCCACTCTCACGTTGTAGACCACAACCTGCAAGATTCTTTGTGGAACCTCTATGTGCGTGCCTATTTGCCTGAAGCCGAGTTGACCGCGACCCACGAAATGCTCGATCGACTGGAATTTAACGACCAGATGTCCCTGCAGAGCAATCGCGCCTGGGTGGTCTGGGACGACGGTGTACCTGTGGCGATGACGCTGATTGCTACTGATGTTCGGGCAACTCGCTGGTTGTCGGAGTTGTATTTTGCCAAGCACTATCCCGAGCGTTTCCGCAAAGGCCAAGTGCACTATGTGGTGTGGGCAGTGGTTGACCCCGATTATGTGGCAAAGGGCGCAGTGATCCATTTAGGGAAGCATGCGCTCGCTGTAGAGGCAGCAGAAGGGGCTTTGCTGGTGTTTGACACTCCTGAAAGCAACCAACCTCAGGCCACTGGGGGAGCAGCAGAACTCATGGTGCGCTTGGCGCGAATGGTCTCAGAGGCAGACCTGATCCCCATTACCACTCAGCGCTACTACGCCATCGACTTTGTCCGCCCGCGCGAATCTGCCGATTCCGTTGGGGCTCAAGTTGGCTCCGATACAGAATCGACCATGCTGACCTCCTAGGCAATGCGCTACGTTTCATGTAGATGAGTACTTCTTCTCCCACAGTTGATGTGGTCATTCCTCATTCGCACATGATGGCTGATCTTCTAGGGATGCGCGATGAACATTTGCGCCGCATTGAAGATGCCTTTCCGTCAACAAGAATTTCCGTGCGCGGCAATGTGGTGTCGTTAGCCGGTGCCGATTCGGCTCAGGCCGGGCGCCTCTTTGAAGAGCTGGTCATGTTGTTGCAAAAAGGAGAATCATTCGATTCATTAGTTAACGATGGTTCCATCGACATGGTGCGCAATATTCAACGCCCAAGTGATGTGCT
>JAPKZV010000213.1 GCA_026393585.1 Actinomycetota bacterium | reverse complement strand
GAAGAGTCGCTGGTGGTCTATTCCTTTGAAGGTGAAGACATTGAGCCCATACACGGCGGGCCAGTACGTCTGCTCGTTCCGCACTTGTACTTTTGGAAATCACCAAAGTGGTTGCGGGGAATGGAAGCTTGCGTTGGCGATACGCCTGGTTTCTGGGAACGCAACGGGTACAACATGTACGGAGACCCGTTTTTAGAGCAACGTTTCTGGGGCGATTAGTTCGCTTGAATTACACGCTGGTGGCGCAGAAGGTGTCGCCCTGAGGAATGGATTCTTGAAGCTCTGGGTTTGTTTCGCCGTACAGCGCACCGAGCATTCCTTTCACCATTCCGCGGTCGACTGCACAAATAACGGGGTGTTCAATAGCAACATCACCAAATGGGCAATGGTTGTTGACAATGCGTAATTGATTGTTGCGATGATCTGTATGTGCGGCAAAGCCATGTGCAGTGAGTGCATCGGCAACAGCTTGCAAGGCACTTTTCAGGGAGCGTTGACCATGTTCAAGGTCTTCGCCGCTTAAACCAGTAGCAAGAACGCGTCCGTATTGCGCGCCAACTTTTTCTGCCATGATTTCTGCTTGAGCTTGCGGCAACAGTTCAAGTGCGTTACCGAGCAAACTCAGAACAAGATCATCGCTACGAACGATGGGTGCTTCGAGTGGGGAAGGGCCAACGCAGCGGTAATGCTTCGACGGGCGTCCGGCGCCACCGCCATAAGGTTTTTCTACTGAAGCTTCTACGTAGCCACCTGCAGAAAGCTTGTCGAGATGATGGCGTGCAACGTTGGGATGCAAGTTGAAGTGTTCAGCCACTTGTGCTGCAGTTGCGCCGTTGTCGCTTTCGCGCACATAGAGATACACGGCACGTCGAGTGGGGTCGCCAAAAGCTGAAGTGATAGCGCTCACGGTGGCTGTGAAAGAGCCAGGTGACATTTGTTGCTCTCGATTCATGCGCTCACTCATTACCTGATTACTCTACAGCGAGGTATTGTACCTATGGCGATAGTGCTAATTATCGTGTAATTCTCTTATCCACCTTCTCGAATCGGATGTCACCCTTATGCCCATTGCAGTTGAGCAAGTCATCGAAGCCCTTCGACCCGTTCAAGACCCAGAACTTCATCGTTCCATTGTCGACCTCGGCATGGTGCGCGACGTCGAAGTGTCGGCATCAGGTGTTGTGACCCTCACCGTGGTGCTCACCATCGCTGGGTGTCCATTACGCAATGAAATTACGAATCGTGTGAATGGTGCTTTGCGCGCCGACCCATCGGTGAGCGATGTGAACCTCACCTTCGGCGTGATGACCGATGCAGAACGCGAAAATGTGCGTCGCATTGTGCATGGTGATGCTGCTTCGTCTGCTGGTTCACAAACTGCACATGGCCATGCCGAGGGTCGCAGCATTCCCTTTGCACAGCCCGGTTCAAAAACACGCCCTCTCCTCATTTCTTCCGGAAAGGGTGGTGTAGGAAAAAGCAGCGTAACCACCAACTTGGCAGTTGCTCTTGCAGCGCGCGGTCACACGGTCGGAATTGTCGACGCCGACATTTACGGTTTTTCTATTCCGCGCATGTTGGGTGCAGATCGCGACCCTGTTGCTATCGACCAAATGCTCCTTCCGCCAGAAGCATGGGGCGTACGTTGTATCTCAATTGGATACTTCGTGCCCGATGGCCAGGCAGTGGTGTGGCGTGGCCCCATGTTGCACAAGGCACTTGAGCAGTTCCTCACCGATGTGTATTGGGATGAACCCGACTTTCTGCTTGTCGACATGCCGCCAGGAACCGGCGACATCGCGCTCAGCTTGAGTCAATACTTGCCACGTGCCGAGGTGTATGTCGTCACTACGCCGCAACCAGCAGCACAAAAAGTTGCGCGATTGTCGGCAGCAATGGCCGAGAAGGTGAATCTCACTGTTCGCGGCGTCATTGAAAACATGTCGTGGTTCACTGGCGATGATGGCAAGAAATATGAGATTTTCGGCTCAGGTGGTGGCCAGGAGCTTGCTAATGAGTTGAATGTGCCGCTTTTGGGGCAAATTCCCCTCATGAACGCATTGCGTGAAGGCGGCGACGATGGTCACCCCATCACAGCTGTCGACCCCACCAGCGAGACCGCAATGATCTTCCATCAGATGGCCGAGCGTATTGCGACCGAATTGAAACCGAAGAAGATCTTTAGCTCTGCCCTCAAGATCTCGTAGGGTTCAGGTATGGACATTCGAATCGGAGTTACCCAAAGCGTTCGTGAAATCACACTCGA
>JAPKZV010000148.1 GCA_026393585.1 Actinomycetota bacterium | reverse complement strand
GAGCAAGAAACAATGATCAAAAACTTATATATGCGATGCATGGGCGTGGATTCTTTCGTCACTTAATAGAACTTGGTCGGTAAAAGAGTCCGAGATGAAGAGTGGAAGCGCCGATAGCCAGTGTTGCGCAAAGAACTACTGGCAACCAGCCCTCATTAAAGAGTTCGAACGCGTGGTCGAGGGAATATTTACCTGCACCCATTGTTGCTAGCGCTAACGCAGCGACACTAATCAACGCACAGTATTCCCATCCTTGGCCTTCATTGAAAATAAAGAAGCCAGATGAGCGATGTGATACGACGATCGCGACAATCATTGTTGAAATGAGAGCAGCACATGCAAGGGGAGTGAAGAGACCAAGAAGTATCAACACGCCACTGATTGTCTCGCTGAGTGCAGCAGCGAGAGCCTGCTTTTTTGCCTGACGCATGCCGATAGATGCAAACCACTGACCCGTGCCTGCGAGGCTTGCCTTGCTCTTCATCTTGTTGAGACCATGAAGAACAATCATTCCACCAAGTGCGAAGCGCAGCAGTAATGAGGCAAGGTCAATAGGGGACATGTAAGCACGTTAGATGTTTTGAAGCACCTTCGGCAACGATAGAGAGCATAAACTCAAGGTTGTGATGCGCAAGGGTTTTTCTCTCATAACTTTCTTGGCGCTTCCTCTATTAGTCATTGCCTGTAGCGCAGGTGCCATCCAGAAGAATGCGCTCTGCCAGCGTTCCAGTCGTCTTGATGTCGCCAATAGCAATGTGGGAAATATGCCACAACTTTTTGTTTCCTACACAGGTCTTTCTCTAAAGTCTCAATTGCTTGATGACCTCGATGCGCTAACTGTGGCCCAAGAAGTCGGTCCAACATCCTTAGAAAATGACTTTGCGTACCTGATTCGAGTGAATCAGTCTTTGTACGAGGTGATGACAGACCTATCTTGGGACACTTCTGTTGCAGCCACCAATCAATTGATTGATGAAGCACTTGTGGAATTCGCATCAATCACAACAACGCGTCACATTGCGCGCATTTCTGAATATCTCTTGAAAAATTGCGCAGAGGAATCACAAAATAATGTTGCCCCGCCAGATAGCGCAGTTGAAATGATTCCCACTTCAACATCGCTCCTGACTCCAACAAACGATCGTGTTAATCCAGATCCTCCGGCAATCAGCGAGAATATTTCCTTGGGTCTCACCATTGCTGAGTCATTGGGCATTGAAGTAACAAATGAAGTTGCAAGATGCTTGGGTGAAAAGGCTCAGGTAGTGTCGCAAACTCAGACGAATGTAGATGATCTACAAAAGGCCTTCAGTCCGATTTTCAGTGCCTGCGGCGTAGACGTCAGTTCAACCACGGTTGGCGGATAGAACTATGCGTTTGGGTCAACCAAGATCTTTACAGCACTAGAGGGATTATCTGCAAGAGCTTCAATTGCTGCTGGCAGATCGTCTAACGAGACTGTTTTGTCATGCAGAGGGTCAACCAAAATACGACCGTCAGCGATGAGGTTCATCACATCGGAAAACTCATGATGCATATACCCAAGAGACGAAATGACAGTTGCTTCTTTCAGAAGCCAGGTATGCGGATTAATTGTTGCGGTACCACTGGCTAGCCCGACCAAGTTAACCACTCCGCCTCTACGAATCATGTCGACAGCCGATTGGATGGTGGGAGGAATGCCGGCACATTCAAAAATGAGATCGGCGCCCGCAGAGCCAAACCGTTCTTTAGCTTCTTCTGGAGTGATTGCTTCGTGTGCTCCGACGGCAAGTGCCTTTTCTCTCCGTAGCGCATTTGGCTCGATAGCGATGACACGTCCGGCTCCTGCAGCGTTCGCTGCTTGCAACGTGAGTAAACCAATAGGGCCACAACCCTGCACTACAACCTCTTGATCGGGACGAGGCAGGGAGCGCATCACGGCATGGTATGCAACAGTCGCTGGTTCAACAATTGATGCCTGTGACGAAGTGAGTGCGCCATTGGTTTTTACTAATCGCATCGCGTCGAGTGCAATGCGCGGTGCAAATCCACCATGGGGTGGAGCAAGTGGATCTCGACCAATCATCCCTAAAAAGGCATACATGCAGTAGCCGTTTTGACCACCTAAACACTGTGGGCAACGCCCGCAAGAAGGAGCAATTCCGCATACAACCCTGTCGCCTTCACGGATGTGGCGAATTTCTTTCGAAACGCCAGCAACTGTGCCAGAGAATTCGTGTCCGCAAATGGCTGGGTTGTAAGGGTCATGTGAAAGAAAGCCATGCAGATCGGTGCCGCAAATACCGCAACTATCTACATGGACTACAGCTTTGCCCTCTGAAACAACTGGTTCTGGCACATCAACAATGGTGAAGGTGCGATGACCTGTAACGAGACCAGCTTTCATGGACTAGAACTTGATGCGCTTTGTGTATCCGCCATCAACGGTGACGTTGCTGCCGGTGACCAAGCTCGCTGCAGGTGATGCGAGGAAAGCAACAACGTTGGCAACTTCTTGTGGCTCGCCGAGACGCTTAATGGGCATCTTTGCAACCGTTGCTTTGTAGAAGTCTTCCATGTGTGTCTTGATGGTGTCCCAGTTGCCACCGTCGAAATAAACGGGTCCTGGAGAGACGATGTTGACGCGAATGTTCTTGCCGGCAAGTGATTGCGCCAAGTTGTTTGCGTATGCGGTCATGGCAGCCTTCATTGGTCCGAAGCTTCCAGGTCCAGCAAATTCTTCTTGTGCAGCAATGGTGGACAAGCAGACGATGGATCCACCGCCGCCAGCTTCCATGATTGGTGACAACACTTCTTGTGCGCGTACGAGTCCTAAAACGTCGAGGTCGAGGTTCTTGGTCCATTGTTCTTCGCCGCGACCAGAAGCACCCGACATGTTGTGAACGAAAATGTCGCAACCGCCAAGTTGTTCGCTAGCAGTTTTGAGCCATGCTTTGTACTCTTCACCATTTGCAGCGTCGATACCTGCACCTACAACCTTGGTGCCATGGGCAGAGAGAGCAGCGACAGACTCACTGACGTCTCCGCGGGCACAAATTGCAATATCTGCGCCTTCCTTGGCCAACAATGTTGCGATTGCAAAACCGAGTCCACGCTTGCCGCCAGTAACGATTGCCTTTTTTCCACGCAATCCAAGATCCATGATTTCCCCCAGTACTAGATGACTATGTGTCCCAGCATAGGGTAAGAGTATGAGTCGTAGCGAAGTCGCAATTGTTACAGGCGCCGATTCGGGAATCGGTCGCGCCACAGCCGAGTTATTCGCCTCACGGGGCTATCAGGTGGTTGTTAATGACCTGTCTCCTGAAAGCTTGAAATGGGTCGATGCGTCACCAGATGCTCAGTCATTTCTCGCCCTGCCAGGCGACGTGTCGGCCGGAGACCACAACGCAGCGTTGGTTGAAGCCGCTGTGAAGCATTTTGGCGGACTCTCTGTTTCTGTGTTGAATGCGGGAATGGTCGGAACTCTGCCTTGGGAAGACCCAGGCGCAGTGGAAAAGTTTGAACGAATCATGGCCGTCAACGTCACCGGGGTAGTGCATGGCATCCGCCATGCGGCAGAAGTGATGAAGAAGAACGGAACCGGGGTCATTTTGGCAACAGCCTCTACCTCTGGTCTCCGTGGTGACCCAGGCAACTATGCCTATAACGCTTCTAAGGCAGCCGTGTTCAACCTTGTACGTGCTGCTGCTGTCGACCTTGGCGTCTACGGCATTCGCGTCAATGGTGTGGCACCTGGACCTGTGGAAACCGGAATCACCGAACGGTTGAAGGGCCTTCCTGGGGCAATGGATGACATGGCGAAACGTATTCCGTTGCGGCGCTGGGGTCAGCCACACGAACTCGCCGAAGCATTCTTCTTCTTGGCCTCGCCAGCGGCCTCCTTTATTACTGGCACAACGCTGATGGTCGACGGAGGGCACTCGGCACACGCCGCTCATTTCGACTTACGCGACAAGGCTTAATTCAACTATTTTAATTACACCGTTATTAACAAGAGGGAATATGACAGAAAAACTCATCACCAATTACGAAGATGTGACCGTATATGGTCTCGATCCTGAAACCGAAGTGACGATGCTGTCGCAACAAAAGGAACTGACGTTTTGTTGGACCACTAAAGATGGTTCACCGATGGCTTCGATTCTGAGCTACTTCTATGCCGACGGAAAGTTCTGGATGACATCTGCCGCACATCGCAAACGTGTGCCCGCCATTCGTCGCGATCCGCGCGTTGCATTGGTCATCACGTCAACTGGTATGGAGATGGGTGGAAGCCGCACGGTTACCTACAAGGGAACAGCGCGCGTGCTTGATGATCTTGAAACGAAAAAATGGTTTTATAGGGCTCTTGCAGAAAGACTGTACGAAAAGTTTGGCGAGAATCGCGTCAAAGAGTTTGCGATGATGCTC
>JAPKZV010000218.1 GCA_026393585.1 Actinomycetota bacterium | reverse complement strand
ACTCTTGCCACCATCACATTGCAGAACTATTTCCGCATGTACAAAAAACTCTCTGGTATGACCGGTACTGCTCAAACTGAAGCAGCAGAGCTTGTCAACACCTATCAACTTGCTGTTGTCTCTATTCCCACCAATAAATCTATTCAGCGTCTCGATCAGCCCGACCTCATCTACAAAAATGAGGGTGCAAAGTTTGCTGCTGTAGTGGAAGAAATTGTTGAGAAAAACAAGAACGGTCAGCCGGTTCTTGTCGGAACCATCAGCGTTGAAAAGAGCGAACTGCTGTCGCGTCAGCTCAACAAGCGCGGTATCAAACACGAAGTGCTGAACGCAAAGCAGCACAGCCGAGAAGCACACATTGTTACTCAGGCTGGTCGTATTGGTGCAGTAACTGTGGCTACCAACATGGCTGGCCGTGGCGTCGAGCTACCAACATGGCCGGCCGCGGAGTTGACATTCTTTTGGGTGGAAACCCTGAAGGTCTTGCGCGCCAAGCAGTGCTGGCCGAAGGGTTTACAGAAGAAACCCTGCTCGACGAGTTTGCCCTTCCGGTTCCGTTAGACCAGATGCCAGCCGACTTCCAGACCTCTCGCGCTGCGGCTCAGGCCCGCTACAGCGCGTTGATTGAAGAATTCAAGGTGCAGTGTTCAGCTGAAGGCGACGAAGTGCGCGCTGCTGGTGGACTCTTCGTATTAGGAACAGAGCGCCATGAAAGCCGTCGTATCGACAACCAGCTGCGTGGTCGTGCTGGTCGTCAAGGCGACCCAGGCGAGAGCCGTTTCTATTTGTCGCTCGACGATGAACTCTTGCGCTTGTTTGCTACAGGTGCACTCAGCTGGGTGATGTCTCGCGCATTGCCCGACGACGAAGCAATTGAAGCAAAAATGGTCACAAAAGCTATTGAACGTGCGCAAAGCACCGTTGAACAGCGCAACGGTGAAATTCGCAAGAACGTGCTCAAATACGACGAGGTCATGAACGAGCAGCGCAAGGTTATTTACATGCGTCGCGATCAAATTCTTGATGGCCTCGACCTGCATGCTGCAGCGATGGAGTATTTGTCTGATGCAGTCGATTCGCTTATTGCTGCATATTGCGTCAGCGAAGCCGACGATGAATGGGATCTCGATGGTCTCACCCGCGAGTTGGCTACCTATTGGCCAACCACCGTTGCTATTTCCCTTCTCGAGCAAGCTTCGTCAACCGACAACATTTACGACATCGTGATGGCCGATGCTGCTGTGTTCTACAAACAGCGCGAAGAACAACTTGGCGAAACAGTGATGCGCGAAATTGAACGTCAGGTGATGTTGCGCATTATCGACCAACGCTGGCGTGAACATCTCGAAGAGATGGACTACCTCCAGGAGGGCATCAACTTGCGTGCCATGGGTCAAAAAGACCCGCTCACCGAGTGGCAGCGCGAGGGTTACGACATGTTCGGCTCGCTCATGAAGGGCATTGCCCAAGATTTTGTGAAGTACGTCATGCATGTTGAAGTAGTGTCAGACGACGCTGCCGGAACCACCGTGCAAAACATCCGTCAAACATCTTCCGACGACGACACGGCTTCAGGCTTCGATGTGGCTGTCGCTTCGGCAATTGCCGATGGTGAATTGCCACCCGAGGCAGCACCTGTTCGTGCGGTCAGCAACACGCCAGTGGTGAAAAGCGAATTCGATAAGACTCCTCGCAATGCGCCGTGCCCTTGTGGTTCGGGCAAAAAATTCAAGGTGTGTCACGGCAAAACTGCCTGACACCGAACCAAGGTTTTTCTCTCCATGCGTGACTTCACCGACGACCTACGAGATCTCCGCCGCCGACTTGGCGAAGCTTCTTCGTATCTCAAGGTCGAACAAAACACTGCGCGCTTGAGCGAACTTGAAATTGAAATTTCGCGTCCCGATTTGTGGGATAACCAAGATCTTGCGAAAAAGGTGAACACGGAATACTCAAACATCAAGTCAGACCTCGACGAGTTTCAGGAACTCACCGCCGCGGTCGATGACCTCGATGTACTGCACGAGATGGCACGTGAAGTAGACGACGCAACACAAGAGCCTGAACTCGCCGATGGCATTTCGCGTGCTTCGAAGCAGTTACGTACTCTCGAGCTACGCAGTTTGTTTACTGGCGAGCACGATGAGGTCGACTGCATCGTGCAAATCAACGCAAAAGACGGCGGCGTCGATGCACAAGACTGGTCGGAATTGCTCTTGCGGATGTACACGCGTTGGGCAGAGCGTCGTGGCTTCACGGTGGAGTTAAGCGGCATTTCTGAAGGCACGGAAGCCGGCATCTTGTCTGCCGACTTCACCATTCACGGCCGCTATGCCTACGGGCTCATGACCTCAGAGCGCGGCACGCATCGTCTGGTGCGTATTAGCCCATTCGACAACCAGGGTCGCAGGCAAACAAGCTTTGCTTCTGTGCAGGTGTGGCCCGTCATGGATGCTCCGAACATTGAAGTCAATGAATCAGAAATTCGTATGGAAGTATTTCGCGCTTCGGGTGCTGGTGGACAACACATCAACAAAACATCGTCCGCAGTGCGACTCATTCATGAACCAACTGGTTTAGTTTCATCATCGCAAGAAGAACGCAGTCAGTTGCAAAACCGTGAACGTGCAATGACGCGACTCAAAGCAATGATTGCTGCACGCATTGAAGAAGAACATGAAGCAGAGCGTGACCGTATTGCTGGTAAGCCTGCGCAAGTGGGTTGGGGAAGTCAGATTCGTTCATACGTAATGCAGCCATATCAAATGGTGAAAGATGTGAGAACAGAAGTAGAAGACGGCAATGTTGCTTCAGTGCTCGATGGCGATTTAGACGAATTTATGGAAGGTTTTTTGCGTTGGCGGCGCTCTCTCGACGAAAAATAAGCACTTTCATGGCTTGTTGCCAATGTGCTGATAGGTTCACTTTGTCATGATTCGCTTAGACAATGTGACCAAGGTGTACGGAACCGATTCCGTTGCGGTGCGAGATGTAAGTTTCGACATCGGCAAAGGAGACTTCGTCTTTTTGGTGGGTCCTTCAGGTTCAGGGAAATCCACTCTCTTGCGTCTCATGAACCGTCAAGAACGTCCAGAACGTGGCGATGTATGGATTGCTGGTCGCAATATCAATGAACTCAGCGACTCCCGGGTGCCCTTCCTGCGGCGTGGCATGGGAAATGTTTTCCAAGACTACAAATTGCTCTCGAACAAGACAGTTTTTGAAAACGTGGCATTTGCCTTAGAAGTAATTGGCAAGCCCCGTCACGTCATTCGTCAGCAGGTTCCGGCAGTTCTTGAACTTGTGGGCCTAGAAGACAAGCACGACCGCTTGCCCGACCAATTGTCGGGTGGTGAGCAGCAACGTGTTTCTATTGCTCGAGCATTTGTTAATAGGCCACTCATCATGTTGGCCGACGAACCAACAGGAAACCTCGACCCCGCAACCGGCGAGGGCATTATGCAGTTGCTCGACAGCATCAACCGCAGCGGAACAACAGTTGTTATGGCCACTCACGACCATCGCATTGTCAACATGATGCGTAAACGAGTCATTCAACTCGATCGTGGCGTACTTGTGCGCGACCAAGAACGAGGAGTGTACGAATAATGTGGAGTCGCATTGCATACGCTTTTCGTGAAACCTGGGCCAGTTTCCGTCGCAACCTCACCCTTACCGCTGCTGCTGTAGTGACATCGGCAATTTCGTTGTTGCTCGTTGGCGCCACATTCCTCATTCAACGCGGGTTCGACAATCTTCTCGTGCGCTGGAAGGGCGACGTGCAAATGATTGTGTTCGTCGCTTCCGATGCCGCTCCCGAACAAATTGCTTACATCGAAGAAGTCATTAAGAGTCAGCCCGCAGTCATTGACCTTAATAACTTGAAGTATCTCGATAAGGCAGCCAGTTTTGAAGAAGCAAAGGTCATTTTCACAGGTGACCCTACTTTGCTGAGTTTGCTCACGCCTGAAACTATTCCGACGCAATTTAAAGTGGTGCCGCTCACCGGCGATGCTGCACTCGTGCGCAGTTTGGCCGAGCAATATCGTGGTCTTCCCAAAGTGGAAGGCGTTTCGCTTGCTGAAGACGAGTTCCAGGTCATCTCTACGTTGTCGGGCTTTGTTCGTACGGTCACCATTGTGATGTCGGTGGTGCTTTTAGGTGTTGCTGTGGCTCTCATTTGGAACACCATCAGAACGGCGATGTTTGCTCGCCGTCGAGAAATCGAAGTGATGAAGTTAGTGGGTGCCACCAACTGGTTCATTCGCATTCCCTTCATGTTGGAAGGGCTACTTCAAGGTCTCATCGGCGGGGTGGCGTCGTGCGGAGGGCTTTGGGCACTGAATCGCGCCTGGACAAGTGGCGTGGCCGGGTTCAAGCCTGGCACCGGAATCAGCGCGCTGGTGGTGCCTGGTAGCTATGTCAATGGGGTCATGGTCATGCTGCTTGTGATTGGCGCTTTGGCTGGTGCCATTGGCTCGGGAATTGCAGCCAGCCGCTTCCTCGATGTGTAGACAGACCTACCAATACGCAACCACGTAACAAATTCAGGTAAAAAGGAGAATGACTTTTACCGATATTTTGTTCGATGTTTCAGATGGCATTGCGACCATCACATTGCATCGGCCCGATGCATTGAACGCCTTCACCAACCAAATGGTGCGTGACCTCAAGGTTGCATTCGATGAAGTAGATGGAAACGACGATATTCGTGCTCTCGTCATGACGGGCAGTGGACGCGCTTTTTGTGCTGGAGCCGACTTGTCGAGCGGTGGTAAAACATTTGAAAAAGGTGGCAGCGACATCACCGACAAAGGTGGTGTGGTGCGCGATGGTGGCGGGCTTGTTTCACTGCGACTTTTTGAGTTGAAGAAGCCAGTGATTGCCGCTATCAATGGCGCAGCAGTTGGGGTAGGGGCAACAATGACATTGCCCATGGATATTCGCCTCGCAAGTACGAAGGCGAAGTTTGGTTTTGTCTTTGCAAAGCGTGGCATCGTTCCTGAAGCATGTTCATCGTGGTTCTTGCCGCGATTGGTGGGCATCTCGCAAGCTGCAGAATGGGTCTATACCGGGCGTCTCTTTAGTGCTGAAGAAGCATTGTCGGGTGGTTTGGTGCGCAGCATTCATGAGCCAGAAGATCTCTTGCCTGCTGCTTATGCCATTGCTCGAGAAATTGCCGACAATACGTCACCAGTTTCTGTGGCGTTGTCGCGGCAAATGATGTGGCGCATGCTGGGGGCCGATCACCCCATGGAAGCGCATCGTGTTGACAGCCGTGGTATTCAAATGCGCGGTCGCAGTGCCGATGCGAAAGAAGGCGTAGTGAGCTTCTTGGAAAAGCGTGCAGCAGTATTCACCGACAAAGTGAGTGACGGTCTGCCAGCTATTTTCCCCGATTGGGAAGATCCTGAGTTTTCGTGAGCGATGAAGAAATATCCGTCTACGACGAAGTAGGGGGGATGCCCTTCTTTCAAGGCCTCGCCGCCCGCTTCTATGAGGGCATTCGCACCGACGCAGTGTTACTGCCGTTGTACCCCGATGGCGAAGACCTCGATGGTGCAACTCATCGGCTTGCATTGTTTCTTGCCCAGTACTGGGGTGGGCCACATACATACAACGAAGAGCGTGGCCAACCCATGTTGCGTGCACGGCATATGCCGTATCGCATTTCAGAGCTCGAAAGAGATCACTGGCTGCTGCATATGTTGACTGCGGTGAGTGAAGCCGACATCAGCGATGAAACCCGCGGAAAATTTGTGGACTATTTCGTGAAAGCTGCCGAGCACTTACGCAACGATCAGCCGCTGCGGCTTGTTAACCCGTAACACGCAACTGCAGCTGCTGCTGCCACGTTGAGTGAATCAATTCCTTCAGCCATGGGAATGCGTACACGCATAGTGGCCGCATTCATGACACTTGCTTCAAGTCCTTCACGCTCTGAGCCGAGAATAAGTATCAATTTCTCTATCGGGGCAAGCTTGGCCATATTGAGTGCGTCACGTGCCGGGGTAAGAGCACAGCTAGTGAAGCCGTTGGCATGGAACTCATCGAGCACAGGGGCGAGTTGGGCAACACGACAGATGTTGGCATCGAATGAAGTTCCCATGGAAACGCGTAATGCACGCCGCGTGAAAGGGTCTGATGTTTCACTGTCGAGCACCACGCCATGAAAGCCAAATGCCTGTGCACTGCGCATAATGGCGCCCACGTTGGTGGGGTTGTCTATTTGCGAAAGCATCACAATGCGCGAGTGCTTGCTGAGCAGAGTTGCGACGTCTGAGGCTGGTGGTTTAACAAAAAGGCCAACCATGCTGAGTGCAAGGGCTAAACCTGTTGCTTCGCGGCGAACACTTTCTTCAGCCACAAGAACTTCTGTGTCGCCGAGCAAATGTAGAAAAGGCTCGAGGCGATGCACCTGGTTGGGGTCACACAAGATGGTGTTGGGCGTAAAACCCGTTTCGAGGGCGCGCAACACAACGAGGTCGCCTTCGGCGATGAACTGGGCGCCATCAATGTCGCCGCGGCGTTGAGGGCGGTTATTGAGTTGACGTTCGCGAAAGCGAAACGGTACGAGTGCAGGGTCGGTAACAACTTCTACAAAACGTGTGCGAATGGCCATTGTTTAGTAGTACCAAGGAAAGCGTGACCAGTCGGCATCACGCTTTTCCAAGAAGGAATCGCGACCTTCTTGAGCTTCATCGGTCATGTAAGCCAACCGAGTTGCTTCGCCTGCAAAAATTTGTTGACCCACGAGGCCGTCGTCGATGAGGTTGAAGGAGAACTTCAGCATGCGTTGCGCAGTGGGGCTTTTCTCGTTCACTTCTTTCGCCCATTGAAGAGCAGTGCTCTCGAGTTCATGGTGAGGAACAACAGCATTCACCATGCCCATGCGGTGTGCATCGTCGGCGGAATACTCGCGACCAAGGAAGAAGATTTCACGTGCAAATTTCTGACCCGTTTGTCGTGCAAGATACGCAGAGCCATAGCCGCCATCGAAACTTGCGACATCGGCATCGGTTTGCTTAAAGCGAGCATGTTCCTGTGAAGCAATGGTGAGGTCGGCAACCACGTGCAAGCTGTGCCCACCGCCGGCAGCCCAACCTGGTACTACACAAATAACTACTTTTGGCATGAAGCGAATGAGGCGCTGCACTTCAAGAATATGAAGGCGTCCTGTGCGCGCTGGGTCGCGATCGGCGATGTCGTTGCCTTCTACGTATTGGTAGCCATCTTTGCCACGAATGCGTTGGTCGCCACCGCTGCAAAATGCCCAGCCGCCGTCTTTGGGCGAAGGGCCATTGCCGGTGAGAAACACACAACCCACATCGCTCGTTTGTCGAGCATGGTCGAGGGCGGTAAATAGTTCGTCGACCGTGTGCGGGCGAAAAGCGTTACGTACCTCTGGTCGGTTGAACGCAATACGCACTGTTCCGTGATCTTTTGCGCGGTGGTACGTAATGTCGGTGAAGTGAAACTGAGGAATCTCATTCCACTGGGAGGCATCAAAAATATCGGAAACAGTCACGTCAATATTGTGCCGTCATCAGAGGTGAGGAACCTCATTTTCATCACGATTTCTTGTTGAGTGCACGTAGGGCTAGCCACCAAGTTGCAACGGCAGCTGGCATGCGCTCGTGATATGCCTTCCACAAGTCGCTGGCGTCGGCAATCAGCGGCTGCATATTGGTTTCAGGCAATGGTGACGCCGTGGAAATGGGGTCAATCCACTCCACGCGGAAATCGGTGAAAAGGTGCGTGAGCAACTTGGCATCGGTCTCGTGATGGTCGGAAGTTTGGTGTTCAAGGAACCCGTTGTAGTCGTTGAATGACAAGAGCCCGTAGTACTGGTTCTTTTCTGCGCCGCGCCAATACTCATAGCGCAGTACATGATCTTCGTGTTCGTGGGTCGAGCGCCAGAGCCGATGGAGTACCTCTTCAAACTCTTTTTCTTTGCCGTCTTGAACTGTGATGTGCGCCAAAATTGTTGCCATGTCACAACGCTACTCAGGCGGCCTATGTTCCTGCGAAGGGGAAGTTATGTGGCGTCGCGCAGGCGGCCAACGAGCGCAGCAACGTCGTCAAAGCGCAAAAACAATGGGCTCAGAGCAATGCGGATGACATTGGGCGGGCGAAAGTCAACAATGAAACCATCGCCAATGAGCTCCTCGGTAAGTTCTTCAGCCCTGTCGTGCAAAAGCGCTATGTGCCCACCACGGGCACTGCTGTTGCGAGGCGAGCCCAACGAGAATCCACTTGACGAGAGATGCTCATCGAAGCCTGCAATGAAATAGTCGCCGAGTGCAATTGAGCCCGCACGAATGGAAGAGATGGGGAATTTTTCAAACACCTCTAAGGCTCCATGCAAGGCCTTCATCGATAAGACGTTGGTGGTGCCGCTGGAAAAACGCGCGATGCCTTGTGCTGGCCTATATGTATCTTCGAATGCAAAGGGGGCATCGTGTCCAAACCAGCCAGGAATGGGTTGTTGTACTTCATTCACCAGATGTGGAGCCACATACATAAATGCAGGAGCACCCGGCCCGCCATTGATGTATTTATACCCACAACCAACAGCAAAGTCGATGCTGTGGCGCTCTACGTCGCAAGGAATGATTCCGGCAGAATGTGCAAGATCCCACACCACAAGCGCTCCCACAGCATGTGCAGCGGCGGTAACCGATGCAACATCATGAATTTCTGACGAACGAAAATCGATCATCGAGGCAGTAGCAACAGCAACGTTGTCATTGAAGTGAGTGGCCATCTCTGAAACAGCGCACTCTTTGTATTGCAAATGAAAAAGGTCGGCAACCCTGCGTGCTACATAACGATCGGTGGGGAAATTGTTGATGTCGCATAGCAATACATTGCGTGTAGGCGTTGCGTTTTTCTGTGCGGCAGCAGAGAGCACTTTGAAGAGTGCAACGGAAGTGGAGTCTCCGGCAATGACACTGCCACTTGGTGCCCCAATAATGTGCGCAATTCTGTTACCCGTTGCGGCAGCAAGGCTGAACCAGTCGCCATCGTGCCATGTGCGTACTAAGCCTGTTTTCCACTCGGCGTTCACGGCCTGGTTCACCGCTTCGCGAGCAGCATGCGTGAGTGGCCCAAGTGAATTGCCCAGAAAGTAGCGCTGGTCGCTGGGCAGGTCGAAGAGTTGACGAGCAGGTGCAAGTGGGTTTGCAGCGTCAAGTGATTCTGCTTGTGCAAAATATGAGCTCATCGACATGGGCGAATGGTTTCCTTTACCTCAGAAGTAATTGAAGCGTTGCATCGCCAAGTGACGTTGCTGGCGTAACAAGATCGTAGATCACATCAAAGTGATCGCGTTCTTCCACCTCAATTTGTGCAACGTTGCAGCCACCTGCGGTGAGGTGTTCGGCATAGTTGCGGCTTTGGTCTTTAAACGAGTTGGTTTCGTGTTCGCCCCACGCAACAACTACCTCGGCAACAGGTGAAACTGCCTGCAGTTGGGGGCTGAGGTCAATGGCTTCGTCTTGTGTGAGCTGCAATGGGTCATTCACTGTGGTGTGCAGTAGAGGCCGCAGGTCATAAACGCCACTCAATAGAACTGCACCAGTAATGAAGCTGTTGCTGGGGTTAGCGGTGCTACACATTGCTGCAAGGTGAGCGCCAGCTGACGAACCTGATATCACCGTGCGTTGTGGCGTGAGCTGAGAGTGCTTTTCTAGCCAGTGCACTGCACCGCGGCATTGTTGAACAATGTGGGCAAGGGTTGTTTGCGGAGCCAACGTGTAGTTAATGCTGGCAAAACTGATTCCTTGTGCATGCGCGTCGCTTGCCCACATGCAGCATTCATCTGCAGAGAGGGCTTTCCAATACCCACCGTGAATGAAGACGAGCAAGGGGGCCTCGGGTGAGTGTTGGGCTAAGAGTAAATATTCGTCTTCGTGGGTTCCGTAGGCAACCTTGCGCAGGTTCTCACCGAGCACATTTCTTGTTGCAGAACTTTTGGCTCCATATTGTTCGATATACCACGGAACGCTGTGGTGGGCTACCGAGCTGGGGGAGTACTCAGTTTCAAGCGACATCGACCAATGTTGGCACGTTCGCTTTGCGTGTGCGAATAATTTTTGCCCCAATAAAGATGGCACAAGGAATCACAACAACGTTGGGCAACACAACTAGAGCATCTTTCACAATGAGGCCGTAGGCAGACCAGGCAACTGCGGTGAAAAAGAGAAGCACATAGGTAGGAAGCGACACACCACTGAGGTCGTCAGACTTTGCCGAGGTGAAGGTTTGCGGTAATACCGACGATGCTCCAACGACGAAAGCAATGAACCCCGTTACTCCTGGCGATACCGAAACACATATAAATGCAAAAGCAGTGATTGCAAAAACGGTGACATAGAGTCGCGAAGCGGGGAGTGTTCCGTGCTTCACCATTGCCCGCGCAAGCAAAGCCAGAGCAACAACAATCAGAAGGTTGGACCCGCCCACGGCAGCATCGCTTTGCGACAAGCCGTAAACGCTCCACAAAGTGGAACCGCAGATTCCCTGCAAAGCGCCAATGGGCGAAAGGCCTTCCACGGTATTGCTGCGGTACACAAGGATCACTTGTGGCCAAATGAACAGCATTGACATGATGGAGGCAACAATGCCAAGAACGTTCTGAAGAGTCACCCGTACATTGTGCTTGACAAGAGATACGCAGAAGTGGCTCAAAATGTGAAACGCTGT
>JAPKZV010000125.1 GCA_026393585.1 Actinomycetota bacterium | reverse complement strand
CGATGCCCAGCGCTTCAATGCTGAATGTGAAAAAAATAGTGGCGAGATTTTGCCCTACATTTCCACCATTGCCAGTGCTCGCGACATAGACATGATTCGCAGAGCACTCGATGAAGAGACCATTTCATTTTTCGGTTTTTCCTATGGCAGCGAGCTCGGCGCACATTGGGTCAACCTTTTCCCCAACACTGTGCGTGCTGCTGTTTTCGATGGTGCGGCCGACCCCAATGCTTCTTTTTTGCAAGGTGGGCTCGATCAAGCCGCTGGCTTTGAGGGACAACTCAATGCTTTTTTTGCCGATTGCGCCACACGCGAAACCTGCCCCATTTATAACGAGGGAAAACCTGCAGAAGTATTCGACAAACTCATGGTGCGCCTCGAGCGCGACCCACTATTTGTTAGTTCAAAACGAACATTGGTCAATGAAGGCATTGCATACACCGCTGCAATTGATGCAATGTATTCCGACTCACTATGGCCAACATTTGCTGAAGCACTTGCCGATGCAACTGACCCGAAAGTTCCCGATGCCACAGGTTTGCTCGCCTTGTACGACGACTACTACCAACGCCGTAGCGACGGAACCTACGACAACTTATTAGAAGCGTTCACTGCTATTTCTTGCGTAGACGATCAAGGTGCAACTTCAGTAGAAGAAGTTGATTCATATATTCCCCAGTTCACTGCAGTCGCTCCTCGCCTTGGCTTCTATTTTGCTGCCGGCTACAACTGCACACTCTGGCCAGTGCCTTCAATACCGCAAGTCGAAGTGAGCAATGCGGGGAATGTGCCCATTGTGGTGGTGGGCACCACGGGTGATGCAGCCACACCACTTGCATCGTCGCGCAAGATGGCAGCAGCGATGAGCGACGGACGGCTCATTACGGTGACGGGAAACCAACACACAGGGTACGGAACCGGTAAATGTGTGAACGGATTAGTCGATACTTACCTCGTGAAGCTCGAAGCACCGAGTGTTCTCGGCGCGGTATGTCACGATTTGCGGGACACACCGCGCCGAGAACCCTTCGTAGTGGCGGAAGAGGTGGGATTTGAACCCACGGTGGCTGTGACACCACGACGGTGTTCGAGACCGTTCCATTCGTCCGCTCTGGCACCCTTCCGTTGAACAGTTTATCGGCGCTACGAACGTTTAGAGGCGAAGAACTCTTTCAACAGTGCTGCTGACTCTTCTGCAAGCAGCCCATGTTCTACAGGCGGATTATGACCAAGACGAGGGTCACTCATCACGTTGTACAAACTGGCTGTTGCGCCTGCTTCAAAGTTGGCAGCTCCATAGACCAGTCGGCCAATGCGAGAAGATTGCGCGGCACCCGCACACATGACACATGGTTCAAGAGTGACGACAAGAGTGCACTCATCTAAACGCCAGCTACCAAGCTTTTGGCTTGCATCGCGTAGTGCCAGCACTTCAGCGTGCGCAGTCGGGTCATGAGCGAATTCTCGTTCGTTGTGGCGGCGGGCGATGATTTCGCCGTTGTGAAGCACCACAGCACCCACCGGCACGTCGCCCTGTGCGAAAGCAAGACGCGCTTCATCAAGAGCCGCTTGCATCGCTTCAAGATGGATGTTCGACATGTCTGACATGGCGGAAGGGGTGGGATTCGAACCCACGGAAGCTTTCACTTCACACGCTTTCCAAGCGTGCCGATTCGGCCGCTCTCGCACCCTTCCTAAAATTCACTAGCGGACGTGAGGCTAGCGAGCGATAGCCTGACTTCAGCAGCGAGTGAGGTGCCGGTCGGGTCCTGTGCAACGTCTGCCCGCAAACCAGGTCAGGGCCGGAAGGCAGCAGCCTCCATCGGGACAAGGCGTGTGCCGCAGATCGCCTGGCCGGTGCCTCAGTCGTTGTTAGCGCGACTGAGCCAACGTTGTTGCTCGTTTGGCCAATTGGGGGCTTCCCAAGTCGTCACACAATGCAGAAAATTCTGCCGTGGGGCCATGCCATTGCCAGTCGTCAACCGCACCCACATTCACCGTGGTCACCACTGTTGCTATTTTTTTGAACAGCGCCGCAAGCTCACGGTTTTCACGCAAGGTGAGCCCAAGTTTTGCCGCACCTCGCACCGTCACATCCCACGTGGTTTCATCGTCGGGAATTGCCTCGATGTGTTCATACTTCGCCAATACTGTTGCTGCACTCTTAGCGCCCCAACCCGCAAGACCTGGGAAGCCATCAGATGTATCGCCAACTAAAGCTAAGTAGTCGGCAATAGATGCTGGCCCCACACCAAATTTTTCACGTACGGCGGCATCGTCGATGACGATGTTGTTTCGCCTGTCGAACTGCACCACTCGCTTGCCTTCAACACACTGACCTAAATCTTTGTCGGGCGTCAGCATGACTACTTGTTGAACGCGCTTGTCATGTGCAGCAACACGCGCTGCGGAGCCCAATGCATCGTCGGCTTCAAATTCTTCCATCGCCCACACCACAACACCCATGGCACGTAATGCATCTTCCACTAAAGGAATTTGATGCAATATGACGGGCTCCATGCCCTCACTTGTTTTGTAGCCGTCGTACAGGTCGTTACGAAAACTTTCAATAATGTGATCGGATGCAACGCCAACATGAGTTGCCCCGTCAGCAATAAGTTGCAGCGTTGAAGAGAGCACTCCAATAGTTGCCGCAAAGGGCGGCGGCGTTGTGTGTTTTGTTGCTTGGCCATAATGCTGGCGATACAACTCATAGGTTCCGTCAACAAGATGAACTTTCACGCGTATTTCTCTTTCTCGGAAATTTAGAGTGTTGCTGCTGCAACGCGCCGCACATTGACGAGGCGCTCAAGTTCATGATGCGTAATTTTCCAACCCTCACTGGTGCGCACCAACTTGTCGTTATAGGCAGCCCACAAAATAATGAGATGATCGGGGTCGGCAGGCAACTCGTGGGTTGCTTGTACATAACTGCGCAAAGTTGCGGTGTCGCCGTTGACAGTTACTTGAATATTGCCAATGAGATGCTGCGTGCGACCATATTTATTTCGCGCTGCTGTTACCCAGGGGCGATACGCGCTTAAGCCAACAATGGGTTCGGCCCCAAAGCCTGACACCACGACGTCTTCGGTGAAACAGGTGCAATAACGGTCGTAATCGAGTTGATCGATGGAATCGGCATAACGGATGATGATGTCGCCAACGGCGAGTCGGTCTTCAAGTTCGCTCATACGTGCATCCTAGAAGGTAAAGGACGCAGGTTTTTCTAGATGATGAGAGCGAGCAATGTTCCGGCAACGATGTACGGGCCAAAGGCAATGCGGGTCTTGCGTGAAACACGACCAGTGAGCAACAAGACTGCGCTCACCACTCCGCCAATGAGGAAGATGGCCACAACGCCATTGAGCAAAGCACCCCAACTGTTGTAGGCAAGTGAAAAACCAACAATGGGAGCCAAGAGCACATCTCCTTTACCAAAACTTCCTTGCGCTACCGATTTCAACGCAACAAAAAACGCAAAGAGCGCAACAGCACCTACACCAGCGCGCAAAAGATTGCCGAGATCCCAATGAACAACGGCATCGAGAGCTAAGAGTGGAACGCCCAACGTAATGGCGAGGCCATTGATGTAGCGCGGCACACGATGGGTGAAGGCATCGATAATGCCGATGGCGATGAGGCCACACCCAATGATGACGAGACCCATCGCAGCAAACCAACGGTCGGCTGACTTCGCGAGCAACATGGCAATGTCGATGGTGCACAAAACAATTGCACAACGTTCGGCGATTCCGAAGTGGAATGCGGAGTGTGCAATACGAGCAACGTTGCGCTGTGCAGTGAGAACTACCCAAGCGCCGCCAACGAGGCCCAACAAAGCTGCGAAAAGAACCGTGGTCTTATTCCTGCACTAGTTCAATAAGTGTGCCAAAGCTGCTTTTCGGATGAATGAAAGCAACAGTGGTGCCGCGGCTACCAGGCCGTGGTGCTTTGTCGAGTGCAATTGCACCAGCATCGATCATTGCTTGCAATGCAACTGCGCAATTCTCGACACGGTACGCAATGTGGTGCAAGCCTTCGCCACGCTTTTCAATTGATTTTGCAACGGGTGAATTTTCATTTGTTGGTGTGAGGAGTTGCACATAACTTTCTGCAACTTTCAACAGTGCTTCTTCTACTCCGTCGCTTTCCACGATTTCGCGGTGTTCCACCTCGGCACCAAATGCACGGCGGTAGTAGTCGATGGCAGCTTCAAGGTCTTTGACAGCAATTGCTACGTGATCAATTTCGGTTAACAGCATGTCTCTATCGTCTCACGTCACACGCCTGCGCGGCGGAATCGGTTGATATTTTCTTCGCCCACTTTGGCGCGCAATTCGGGGTCATCAATGCCTAAACCTTCTTCAGGGGCCAAACACAAGATCCCGAGTTTCCCTTCGTGCATGTTGTGGTGCACCTGGTAGGCGGCTTCCCCTACATCTTCTAAGGAAAATACCTGCGACATCACTGGGTGAATCATCCCTTTACCGATGAGCCGATTGGCTTCCCAGGCTTCGCGATAGTTCGCAAAATGGCTCCCCACGAGCTTCTTCAGGCGCATCCAGAAGTGGCGATTATCGAACTCGAGCATGAATCCGCTGGTGGCAGCACAGGTAACGACCGTGCCGCCGCGCTTCACCACGTACATCGACGCACCAAAGGTGGAGCGACCAGGGTGTTCAAACACAATGTCGGGGTCTTCGCCCACAAGAGCACGAATATCGCTGCCCAAGCGGCGCCATTCTTTTTCATTGTGTGAGCCATCTTCATTGAAGAACTTATAGTTGGCTGCTTTGCGATCGATGACTGCTTCACAACCCATTTCACGCAAGATGTCGGCCTTGTCTGACGAGCTCACTACTCCAACAGGAATGCCTCCCCCGTTCAACACATATTGAACGGCGTATGCACCAATGCCACCAGTGGCACCCCAAATGAGTACAACATCGCCCTGCTTCATGCGTGCGCCATTTTGCGATACCAACATGCGATAGCTCGTGCTGTTGCACAACGCATTCACCGCTGCTTCCTCCCATGAGAGATGCGCGGGCTTTGGCATGAGTTGGTTTGCTTTCACCACTGCCATGTCGGCAAGGCCACCAAAGTTTGTTTCATAACCCCAAATACGTTGGTTGCTCGCCATCATCGAGTCGTTGTGTGCACTTTGATCTTGGTCGTCAACATGGTTGCAATGCACGGTTACTTTGTCGCCAGGTTTCCAGGTGCGCACTGCTGCACCCACTTTGAGAACAACACCCGACGCATCGCTGCCGATGACTTGGTAGTCACGGTCGTGGCGCTTTGCCCACGCACTTTCGCGACCCAACCGTTGCATGGGGCCAAAAGTATGAATGGGTTCAAAGATGCTGCTCCACACCGTGTTGAAGTTGATGGAGGAAGCCATAACTGCGACGTACACCTCATCGGGTGCAAGCTCTGGTGTGGGCACTTCACCTACATGAATACTCTTGCGCGGGTCTTTTTCATGAGACTCAAGCCCAGCAAACATCTCAACATCAGCAAGGCGAACATGAGCCCCGCGATACGTTGCAGGGATGGGCAGGGCTGCAATTGCAGCAGAATCGGCCCCAGACAAAATGGCGTTTCGAATAGCTTCCACGATGCGAGGCTACTGAGGAGTAACGACATCGCCACGCCAACATCCCGCGAAATGAGTAGCCTTTACAACATGTCAGGTTCATACATTGTCGCCGGAGCACGTACACCTATCGGAAAGCTCAGCGGTGCACTCGCTGGTTTCTCTGCAGCCGAACTGGGAGGCATCGCCATTGCTGAAGCCCTCGCTCGAGCAGGCGTCAAGCCCGAAGAGGTCGAACACGTTCTCATGGGCCAAGTGCTGATGGCTGGCCAGGGTCAAGTTCCTTCACGTCAAGCAGCAGTAAAAGCCGGAATCCCCATGAGTGTTCCTGCAGTCAACATCAACAAAGTGTGCTTGTCGGGTTTGAACACCATTTATCTTGCCGACCAAATGATTGCTGCAGGAGAAGCCGACATCGTTATTGCCGGTGGTATGGAAAGCATGACCAATGCTCCTTACATTGCATCAGGAGCGCGCAGTGGGTTTCGCTATGGCAACACCGAACTCGCCGACGCCATTATTAAAGATGGTTTGTGGTGCGCATTCGATGCATGCCTCATGGGCTTAGGAACCGAGCGCTACACCGCAGGTGGCATTGGCCGTGAAGTACAAGACCAGTTTGCAGTGCAAAGCAACACCCGTGCCGCAGCAGCAATTGCAGCCGGCAAATTTGCCGACGAAATTGTACCCATCACCATTCCACAACGTAAGGGTGACCCCGTGGTCATAAGCACCGACGAAGGTGTGCGTGGCAACACCACAATGGATTCACTCGCAACACTCAAGCCTGCATTTGAAAAAGATGGTGCCATTACTGCAGGTAATGCTTCACAACTCAGCGACGGCGCAAGTGCTGTTGTTGTAATGAGCAAAAAAGCTGCCGAAGCGCGTGGTGTGAAACCACTCGGTGAAGTGGTGTCGTACGGAATGGTTGCCGGCCCCGACAATGCATCACTTTTGCATCAGCCCAGCAATGCCATCTTGAAAGCATTGGGTCGTGCTGGTCTCAAAGTGTCCGACATCAACCTCTTTGAAATTAACGAAGCGTTCGCCGCAGTAGGCATCGCTTCCATGAAAGAACTCGGTCTCAGCGACAGCATCGTCAACGTCAACGGCGGCGCAATTGCTTTGGGTCATCCCATTGGCATGAGTGGAAACCGTTTGGCACTCACCGTTTTGCACGAACTGCGTCGTCGTGGTGGTGGCCTTGGTGCCGTATCGCTCTGCGGCGGTGGCGGACAAGGCGATGCGCTCGTTGTTCGCTCGCTCTAAGCAATTCTTTCTCTTTCTTTTTGCTGCTATCGCCATTGGCGCAATAGGTGGCTTGCTCTCCGCAGCATTTCTTGGCTCGCTGAATTGGGCAACCACCACACGCATCAACAATGAATGGCTGATCTTTCTCTTGCCTGTGATCGGCGGATTAGTTGGCTTCATGTATTACAAGTGGGGCAACCCCATTACCGGCGGTACCAGCTTGGTGCTCGATGCCATTCATGTTCCCGGAGCAGAAGTTCCTGCGCGCATGGCACCAATGATTTGGAGCGGCAGTGTTGCTTCGCATCTGGTTGGCGCCTCGGTGGGTCGTGAAGGTGCCATCGTGCAAATCATCGCCAGCGTGACCGATGCGATTGCACGCAAAGTGTCGACGAGTTACAACGTGCGCCGCATCTTTTTAGTCATCGCCGTTGCTGCAGGTTTTGGTGGGCTCTTTGGTGTTCCCATTGCCGGCGCCTTTTTCGGTCTCGAGATACAACGTAAAACGAGGCTGCATACATCTGCAGTGATCCCTGCATTTGCAGCAAGTGCCGTTGCTTTTTTCACCGTCGAAGCCTGCGGGGTGAAACACTTCCCTACACCAAACATTGAAAGTCTGCACTTCGGGTGGTCAGTTCTATGGCGTTGCCTCGTTGCCTCATGTGTATTTGCACTCATCGCCGTTGCTTTCATCCAACTTGAACATCGCATCAAAAACGTCATGGCGCAAGCAATCACATTTCCTCCACTGCGTCCTGTCATTGGTGGCTTCATCATTTTGGCCTGTGTAGCAATATCTGGGACTCGCACCTACCTCGGCATCTCAATACCTCTCTTAGAGGGTGCACTCACTGGCGCTATTGGCCTCGCCGTACTCGCATGTTTGTGGAAACTTCTCTTCACCGCAGTGTCACTAGGAACTGGCTTTGTTGGTGGTGAAGTTTTCCCACTTTTCATTATTGGTGCTCTTGCTGGTGCTCAATTTGCGCGTGTCACGCATGCATCTATTCCGCTCTTTGCGGCTCTCGGGCTCATTGCGGTTTTTGCAGCGGCATCGAACACGCCACTCACCTGCATTGTGATTGGTATTGAGCTCTTTGGGTGGAACGCACTTCCTGCATATTGCATTGTGTGTATTTTGTCTTATGCGCTCAGCGGTAAGCACACCATTTACAAGCCATCGCCTATTGCCAAAAATTTAGTCGTGTAAGAGCTGGCGACCTTCAATGGCACGCCCCAGTGTGAGTTCGTCAGCGTATTCCAAATCGCCACCCACAGGAAGCCCACTGGCAATACGCGTTACTTTCACCGCAAGAGTTTTCATGGTGCGCGCTAAATACATTGCCGTCACATCACCTTCAACGGTGGGGTTGGTGCACACAATAATTTCTTGCACATTTTCTGGCCCGAGCCGGCTCAGCAATTCACGAATCTTTAACTGCTCGGGGCCAATGCCTTCCATAGGGTGAATGGCACCTTGCAGAACGTGATAGCGGCCGCGGAAGGCGCCAGTTTTTTCAATGGCAACCACATCGCGTGAATCTTCCACCACACACAACACCGATGAATCGCGACGTTGGTCTTCACAGATGGGACACAGGTTATTTTCTGCAATGTTGAAACAGATATCGCAGAAACGTGCTTTTTCTTTTGCATCAATAATGGAATGTGCGAGTCGACGCACATCGTCACTGGGTGTTTTCAACAAATGAAATGCAATGCGTTGCGCAGACTTTGGCCCCACACCGGGAAGCCGACCCAGTTCATCGATGAGTGCCTGCACCGGAGGCGTATAAGCACTCACTTATTTTTACCTTCGTTCACCACGCGCGGACCAGGAAATGCTTTCGTAATTTGATCGAGTGGTGAAACAACGGGAACAAGCGGCGCATCGACAAGTTCACCAGGGTCGATGTCGTCGTGGGGAACTTCATCGGTGGCGGGCTCTGGCTTACGTGCCTTTGCTACACGCTCGGTGGGGTCTTTTGCCGTTGTTTCACTCACACCAAGTGTGACGTTGATAGCAACACCCATTGCAGCAGCGTAAGCACTT
>JAPKZV010000070.1 GCA_026393585.1 Actinomycetota bacterium | reverse complement strand
CTTCGCTCACGGTGATTCCTTGGACGCCTGCCCCTTTCAGGGCTTCCTTGACATCATCAAGTTTGAAGGGTTTGACGACAGCGGTGATGAGCTTCATGTCGTCATCCTACGCCTGGTAAGCGGTCTCGGCGTGCTGGCTTTGGTCGAGCCCCACGAGTTCATTTTCAGGTGACACGCGGATTCCAATGGTGGCGTTGAGAATTTTTGCCACCACGTACGTGACAACGAAGGAAAAGACGAAGGTTGCCACAGAGGCCAGGGCCTGCTTGCCGAGGAGGCTGGCTCCACCGCCGAAGAAGAGGCCGTCAGCTCCGAGGCCGTTGATTGCCGTGTCGGCAAAGAGGCCAAGGAGTAGCGAACCAACAAGACCGCCAACGAGGTGCACGGCAATGACGTCGAGGCTGTCGTCGAAACCAAACTTGGTTTTGAGGGTGAGGCACAAGTAGCAAATAAAGCCGGTGATGGCACCAATAGCAATCGGTGCCATGCCGCCAACAAAGCCCGCACATGGAGTGATGGCAACGAGACCAGCAACTGCTCCAGAAGCAGCACCTAGCGTGGTCGCGTGTCCTGCTTTGATCTTTTCAATGATGAGCCACGCAATCATGCCGCTTGCTGCTGCAAGTTGCGTGTTGATGAGAGCTTGAGCGGCAAGACCATTAGCTGCAAGAGCTGAGCCAGCATTGAAACCAAACCAGCCGAACCACAAAATGCCTGTTCCTAAAATGGTGTACGGCAAGTTGTGCGGTGGCATTGCTTCACGTGGCCATCCACGACGTTTGCCAAGAACTAAGACCACTGCAAGTGCTGCTGCGCCTGCGTTGATATGCACAACTGCTCCACCTGCAAAGTCGAGTGCCCCTTCTTGGAACAACCAACCATTAGGGCTAAACACCCAGTGCGCAACGGTGGGGTACACCACCACTGCCCACACGCCAATGAGAATGCAATAGGCGCTGAACTTCATGCGGTCGGCAGTCGCGCCAGTGATGAGCGCTGGTGTGATGATGGCGAACATCATTTGATACACAACGAAAGCGAGCGGCGGAATGATGAGTGCGAAGTCATCGACATAGCCGGGGAAGTTTGGGATATTGGCAACATCTTTCAAGAACATGAAATCGAAGTTGCCAATATATTTTCCGCTGCCACCAAAGGCGAGACTAAAGCCAACAGTTGCCCACAGGATGCTGATGAGGCCCATCGCAAAAATGTTTTGCATGAGCATGCCGAGCACGTTTTTTGATCGAACCATGCCTCCGTAGAAAAAGGCAAGACCAGGTGTCATAAAGAGCACCAATGCTGCTGAAACGAGAACCCAAGCTGTTGCACCACTGTCAATCGTCATAGACATCAAAACTATGAAGGAACTGTTACGGGAGTGTTTCGTGCTTGTGAAAGGAAAAAACCCCACCGCGAACGGTGGGGTTTTCCTGTGAACTGAATGACTTGAAAAGGGTAAACGAGTCGTTCAGGGGCGCTTCACGAGTTAGCGCTGAAGGCTGAACTCTGGGTAAGCGGCAACTCCCATTTCAGGGAGGTCGAGACCCATGATTTCGTCTTCTTCCTTCGAGCGAATGCCACCCTTAGTGAGTGCATTTTGAATCTTGAAGAATGCGAATGCAATTCCAAAGATGACGGTCACGATGATGCCAGCTGATAGGGCTTGCGCGCCCAACTGACCCCAGTCGCCCTTGATGATTCCTTCAATACCTTCAGAAGGCGAACCATTCCAACCAGCGCCGTAGCTACCGTTCGAGAAGATACCTACTGCAAGTACACCGAAGAGTCCGCACACACCGTGTACTGAAATGGCACCTACTGGGTCATCAATCTTGAGTTTGCGCTCTACGAAGAACACTGACTCAATTGCTAAGACCGCTGCGATGGAACCAATAACAGCTGCGGCCCATGGAGCTACGAAAGCACACGGTGCAGTAATTGCTACAAGGCCGGCGAGCATGCCGTTCACCATCATGCCTGGGTCTGGTTTGCCAGTGCGCTTGGTGATCCAGAACATTGCGACAATTCCACCGAATGCTCCAGCGATTGCAGTGTTGGCTGCAACAGTTGCGAACTGAACATCGGTTGATGCAAATGTTGATGCAGCGTTAAAGCCGAACCATCCGAAGAGCAAGATGAATGTTCCGAGCATCGCCATCGGGATGTGGTGACCAGGAATTGCGCGAGGCTTTCCATCGGCACCAAATTTTCCAATGCGTGGTCCAAGAACAATTGCTCCAGCAAGTGCAGCAACGCCACCTACTGCATGAACTACGCCAGAACCTGCGAAGTCGACATAACCTGCACCGAGTGACATGGTGTCCCATGTTTTGGCAAGGAAACAGCCGCCCCATGTCCATGCTGCAAAGAGTGGGTAGTACACAGCGCCACAGAAGAGGCCCCACACAACGAATGAGTTCCACTTCCAACGTTCTGCCATAGAGCCTGTTGGGATCGTTGCAACGGTGTCCATGAAGGCCACCATGTAAAGGAAGAAGCCAAGTACAGCAGGAGTAATTCCGCCGCCAGACATTGCCCATCCGCCCTTCCACAAAAAGACCCAGTTTCCACTGCCCAAAAGTGCACTTCCTACTGGTGCATCCATGCCGAATGCGGAGTAAGAGAAGCCACCAAATGCGAGTGGGAAGCCGATGAAGAAGAAGCCAATAAAGCCAAGTCCGAAAATGGCGAAGTTGGTGCTCACAACGTGTGCAGCGTGTTTTGCACGGCAGAAACCGGTTTCCACAAGAGCAAAACCTGCCTGCATGAAAATCACCAATGCAGCACCGATAACAATCCAAAGCAAGCTGGTTTGCTGACCAAGAGTGGTCACAGCTTTTTCAGCGTCGAAATCATCGGCAGCCATTGCGGTGAAACCGCCAGCCACAATAAGGGCACCAGTAGAAACTGTTGTTGCTACCAAGATGCGCTTCAACCAGCGGCTCGAAGTTGATGAAGTTTTAGATTGCATCGCGGCCCTCTTCTCCGGTTCGAATGCGAATGAGTCGTTCAACACTTGTGATCCATACCTTTCCGTCTCCAATTTTTCCAGTGTTAGCTGCAGTGCGTATTGCAGAAATCACATTGTCGACGTCGTTGTCTTCAATGACGAGCTCCAGGCGTACCTTGGGTACGAACTCGATGGTGTATTCGGCACCGCGATATGTTTCGCTGTGTCCTCCCTGGCGACCAAAGCCGCGTACTTCAGACACGGTCATCCCTTGAATGCCGATTGCCTTCAGTGCGTCTTTCACGTCGTCAAGCTTGAATGGCTTCACGATTGCGGTGATGAGTTTCACTGCGTTCCTTTCTCATGAGTGGGTCACTTCTTGAGAAGAACATACGGGGTGCAGATTTCACAACTGTCGCCCCAATGTTTCAGGAATATGGCGTATTTGTTGTTGTGTTAACGGTGTGTTACTTCAGGCGATTCAACACTTTTCGTACCGCATCGGCGCGATCGTCGCCAATTTTGTGACCCACACGGTCGGAAATTTCAAATTCGTCATCGACGAAACCATCTTTGGTTTGCACCACTGCATGGTGAACCTGAACGCCTGCATTGCTGAGGGCATAGCTAATTGCCGACAAGAGACCAAGTTGGTCGGGGCCGCTAATGCGCAGCACCGAATGCCATGGGTGAATGGAGTTGTCGAGCGCAACCTGCGGAGCAGCAAGTGCCAATTTCCGCGGGCGCAAGCGTCCTTTCAAAGACTGTGAGAACAATCGTGAAAGATGAACAGGGTCGGGCGGGTGCGGTGACTCAACTACAAAGGTGTCGAGCACCGAGTTGTCGGGCCACGTTGCCAAGCTTGCAGACACAACAGAAATTCCTTCGTCGGCAAGAACGCCCGAGAGCCGTGAAAGCAAACCGCGACGGTTACGACACGCCGCATTCAAGATGTATTGGCCAGGAGTGCGTGTGGGTTGAACGGTGACGCGTACTTTTCGCCCATGTGGTGCAGGTTCAATGAGGCGAGCGTGTTCCAGCAATTCTGCTGGGTCATGAGCCAATACGTAGGTGGTCGGAGCATGAACAATGCGGTCGAGAAGGGCTTCGTCGTTGGTGAGCTCGCTTGTTTGTCGGCGACGTAGGTCGGCAAGTGAATCGTTTTCGCCACTCAATAGTTCAGGATGCGCGAGTACGCCTTGCACGCCGGTAGTGATGTCGATCATTGCGGCGTGTTGCCATGGTTCGAGTCCACCTAGGGCATCGGCAAGTAACCGACTTCGCTCCACAATGCCGGGGCGTTTCAAACCATGTGCAATGTCGCGAATGAGGCGCTCGTCAGCGCGGTGCGGTTCGCGCTCTACGCCTGCACGCAAGAGAGTTGCCCCGTTGAGAAGGTCTTCCACTTCTTTGGCGAACAAAATATCGAGGTCGAGTTTTTGCAAGATGAGATTGATAGGCATTTCCCCGTCATTGATATCTGCCAAAAATGCCGCAAGAAGGAGTGAGTCGCTTTGTGAACTCGCTACCGAAGTTGCCTCGCGCAGTGCCTCAACAGTGGGAAAACGTAATGAGTGGGTGGGGTCGAGTTCAGAAACATCGCTGGTGCGACGGTGGATTGCTTCGGCAAGTTCAGGGAGTGCACGTTCGAAGAGCCCAGAAATTTCAATGAGTCTCCACGAACGAGGTGAACCGACGCGAAGCAATTGCAAGAGCTGTGTGGTGGCTTCGCGGTTCCACTGCAGGTCGCGCGTGCGGCGTTCAGCAACCCACTCCATGAGTTCTTCGCTTGGCTTATTGTCGGTGGCTAGCGCGGCCGCTTGTAATAAGAGAACAGCACTTGCCGAAGTGGGTGGAGTGGCCGCAAGGGCAATTGAGCCGTCACGAACTGCAAGCCAACCATCAGCAGGTTCGCTTTCTGCAGAAATATCAAGATCAATCTCAGATGCTTCACCCTGATTCAAGCGCCAGCGGAGAAGTGCAGGAGTGATGACCGTTGTTACGAGCACAACAAGAACAAGTGCGGCATGGATGTCGTCATTAAATACGCCGACATTGAGACCAATGGTGGCAAAGATGAGGCCCACTTCTCCGCGAGGAATCATTCCGAGCCCCACGAGCAACGTGTCTGCTCCGGTGGAACGTGCTGCGTAACCGGCTGCAACTTTTGTGACGACCGCAATGACAATGAGAACTGCAGCAATGCCGAGAGCTTTTGGTCGAATCAGTGCTGCAATGTCTGTGTCGATGCCTATTTGTAAAAAGAAAATAGGAACAAATACTGAAGCGAGTGCCGACATATCGCGTGCTACACGCTCGTGCCCTGGTGAACGCCCCAGTGCAGTGCCCGCAACAAAGGCCCCAATAATGGGGGCCAAGTGAGCAGCTTCTGCAGCACTAGCAAAACCTAAAGTGACTCCAAGCGCAATGACCGATGCGGCTGCTGGAGAACTTGCTCGTTTCAGTACCGTTCCCATGATTTTGGGAAGAGCGGTGAAGCCCACAAAACCGCTGATGGCAAGAAATGCGATTGCTAAACCAGTTGTAGATGCGATGGTGCCGATGCCAATGGACCCTTTTTCCACTACTCGTGAAACGACAGTGAGAATAATGAGGCCAAGTACGTCGTCGGCTACTGCTGCTCCAAGAACAATACGTGCTTCTTTAGTTGATAACGCTCGGAGGTCGCCAAATACACGTGCGGTGATACCAACACTTGTGGCGGTGAGCGTGGCACCAACAAAAAGTGCAGTGCGTGCTTCTTCGCCCATGGCAATGCCACCCAACATGCCAAAACTCATCGGCAGGACCACACCGATCACGGCAACAGTCATTGCAGCACGTCCGACGGTGCGTAACTCTTTGAGGTCCATCTCCATGCCCACTTGAAGCAACAACAAAATCGCTCCGAGCTCGGCAAGAACAAACAAGGTGTCAGAGCGACTTACCCAACCAAGCGCTGAGGGCCCAATGACAACTCCAGCAAGAATTTCACCGAGTACGGCGGGTACGCCACAGCGCTCCGCGATTTCAGCAATGACCTTTGCCCCGCACAAGATGATGGCGAGTTCAAAGAGAAGACGGCCAATGTCGAGTGATGAGGAAGCACTAGCAGCGAACATGGCTATAAAGAGTTAATCAGAGCCACTGCCATGGCTGCCACCGAATTGTCGAGCATCCAGCCCCGTCGCCGAATGGTGACGATGGCCCCATCGCCAAGTGCCTTACGTAAATTGACGAGCACTGCCTCACAGCGTCGTTGCGAGCCGCTCAGGCCTGCCAGTTTGTTGAGGTCGTCGCGGCTGGTGATCTTCCCGCTTCTGTCAACAAGGACACGCAAAACGGCCAGATCTGTCTCAGAAAGTGCGCCAGGAGACGAAGAAGGCACTGAAGCGGCTGAACTCATGGTGAAAACGTACAAAGTGAGTGTCTCGGCAATGTGTGGCAATTGTGACATCTGCGTAAATTCCGATGCACTTCGCAAAACCGCTACCCGTGGGTAATGATGGGGGGATGGAATTGACTTACCCCGCCGCAGCTGAAAAATTTCGTGGAGAAATCCGCGCCTGGTTGAAAGAGAATCTCCCTGCGGGGTGGTTTGACGCTGGCTTTGAAATGAGCGCCGACGAGCGCAAAGCCTTTAACGAATCATGGCCAGCAAAGTTGTACGGCGGTGGATGGATCTGCGCTACGTGGCCAGTGGAATACGGCGGTCGCGGTTTGAGCGTGATGGAAGGTGTTGTGCTGGCTGAAGAGTTCGCTAATGCAAAGGCTCCAATGCGCGCCGACTTCTTTGGTGACACATTGGTGGGGCCAACCATTTTGCAGTGGGGAACAGAGGAACAGAAAAAAGAGTTCTTGCCAAAAATTCTTCGCGGTCAGTCGCGCTGGTGTCAGGGTTTCAGTGAGCCAAACAGCGGGAGTGACTTGGCAAGTTTGAAAACAACTGCGGTGCTCGATGGTGATGAGTGGGTCATTAATGGTCAAAAAGTTTGGACCACGCAAGGTCACCACGCCGACTATTGCTTCTTGCTCACCCGTACCGACCCCAATTCGCCAAAGCACAAAGGCATTTCGTATTTGTTGGTACCCATGAAACAACCAGGCGTTGAAGTGCGCGGCATTGTTCAGCCCGATGGCACCGCAGAGTTCTGTGAAGTGTTCTTTACCGATGCTCGTTGTCCGAAAGACAATGTTGTTGGTGGTGTCAATAACGGTTGGCAAGTTGCCAACAGCACACTTGCCTTTGAGCGTGGCATGAGTGCAACAACTGGCTATCGCCGCTTTGAAGAAGAATATAAGTTGATGGTGGCAGCGGCAAAGCGTCGCGGCATCATCGATGACCCAATGATTCGTCAACGCCTCATGACCTATTACACCAAAATTCAAATTCTCCGCATTAACGGTTTGCGTTCACTCACCGCCACGGTGAATAAAACAAAAGATCTCAGCGTTGCTGCACTTGGTGCATCGAATAAAATGTTCTGGTCTGAAATGCATAAAACAGCGCTGGAGCTTGCACTCGACATTTTTGGAGCAGAAGCAATGTTGGTCGATGCAGGTTCCGACATTGGTTCATGGCCAGGAACTTCGCGTGACAAGCGTC
Source organism: Actinomycetota bacterium (assembly GCA_026393585.1). Taxonomy (GTDB): domain Bacteria; phylum Actinomycetota; class Acidimicrobiia; order Acidimicrobiales; family Ilumatobacteraceae; genus F1-20-MAGs119. The sequence goes on along the minus strand of JAPKZV010000070.1, from coordinate 3,170 downwards.
GTGCGGGTTACCCAGTGAGCCCCATGATGTCGTCGTTCTTCTTCTCGCGTTCGGAAACCATTTGGGGCGGCACCAGCCAAATTCAGCGCAACATTGTGGGAGAACGCGTACTTGGTTTGCCGAAAGAGCCAAAGGCTGCCGGCGAATAATTATTCGGCAGCGTTACTTTCTTGCATGCCTGAGGTTTTCCGCAGTGGGCGTTCTGGCAGTCGAGTAGCAATAATCAGCACCACGATGGCAATGGGTATTGCAACGCGGTACAAGTTGGTGATTCCGTCTCCAAGAACACGCAGCACATCACCGCGCAGCGGTTCCTCAAGGTTTTTAATTTGTCGCGGAGCTTGAAGGTACTTCTCGTCGATTTGTCCTTCAACATGTGAGTTGAGCAGAGCACCAAAAGCGGCGAGACCAACAACTCCGCCGAGCGTGCGAAAGAAAGTGATGACGGAACTAGCTACTCCGAGGTCGCTCCACTCCACAGCGTTTTGAGTTGCCAACGTTGCTGTTGGCATGATGCTGCCAATTCCAACCCCCACACAGAACATGCCGATGAGAGCTGAAGTAAGTCCGAGACCACTGCGAGACATCTGAGACAAGAGGACCATGCCAATGCTGAGTGATGATGCGCCAAAAATTGGCCAGTGTTTGTACTTACCCGTAATTGCCATGCGGCGACCAGTGGAGACGCTCATGAGCGTGACTCCAACCATGATGGGCACGAGGAGGAGTCCGGAATTTGTGGGAGAAAATCCTGTGATGGCTTGTAGGTAGAGCGGAATAAAAGCATTTGCGCCATAAATGATGACACCAGCAAAAGTGACAAGGGGAATAGTGACCCGCAGCACGTCGATGCGGAAAAGATGCAGCGGCATGATGGGCTCGGAAGCGCGTTTTTCCCATTGCACAAAACCCACTGCTTGTAATGCTGCAGCGATTGCTAGAGCTATAGAAATAGCAGAACCCCAGCCGTATTCTTTCGACGACCACGACAAAAATAAAATGAGACACGTCACTGAACTGGTGAGCAGCGCTGCTCCCACGTAGTCGACCTGACGGTCGAGACGAAGCACAGGCATCCGCAACGCGCGAGAAGTAATAATGAGTGCGACCATGCCAATAGGAATGTTGACGAAGAAGATCCAGCGCCAGCTGAGTTGTTCAACGAAGAACCCACCCATCAATGGCCCAACGACGCTGCCTACTGCAAAGACACTCGTAATAAGACCTACATAGCGCCCACGTTCGCGCGGTGGCACAACATCACCAATGATGACGAATGCCATCGACATCAGTCCGCCACCGCCGATGCCTTGAACCCCGCGAGAAATAATGAGGGACAACATCGATTGTGCAACTCCACAACCAACAGAACCGACGAGAAAAGTAATGATGGCTATTTGGAAAAGACGCTTGCGCCCATAAATGTCACTTAATTTGCCAAAGAGTGCATTGGCAACTGTTGAAGTGAGCAAGTACGACGTACCGACCCAGGCGTAGGCGCTCAACCCACCGAGGTCGGCAACCATGGTGGCGAGCGCGGTGTTCACTGCAGTTCCATCGAGCGAAGCAAGGCTCATGCCTGCCATGAGGCCGCTGAAAATTGTGAGGATTTGACGCCGCGAGTATGCGCCGTCGGCATTGGGGGACTGTGTCGACATAGCCTTTGCACACTACAACTGAACGGCATTGTGGTGAGAGATAGGCCACTGCTATGGCAAACTCAACATATGAAGCCTGCGGTGGTTGCTGTGTTCAGATCCATCGCGTCTCCTGTTGGAATATTGACTTTGAGTGCATCGCCACGTGGGCTCACCGGTGTGCAATTCGAGAACGACATTGTGGAGCGTTTCGTTGTTGCAGAATCATTTTCTGCAAAAGAACGCGAACAAGCTGCTGGATATATCGCAACTGCTGAAGCTCAACTCAGCGAGTATTTCGCTCGGCAACGCACCGTGTTCGCAGTGCAGCTCGACTTGTTGGGGACTCCTTTTCAAGTTGAGGTGTGGAATTTGTTGGCACGCATTCCTTACGGTGAGACCACTTCCTACGGGCAACAGGCGAAATGGGTAGGGCGCCCTGCAGCAGTGCGGGCCGTGGGTGGCGCCAATGGGCGCAACCCGGTGGCCATCGTGTTGCCGTGCCACCGGGTGATCGGGGCAAATGGCTCATTAACTGGCTTTGGTGGAGGTGTAGAGCGGAAAATCTGGCTCCTTGAGCATGAGAAGTGGAAATAGGAATCATTCTCATTATATTGAGCTAATGCAACACCGGATCCGTTTCATGTGCCTTGCCGTACTACTGGGTCTGACTGCGAGCTGCAGTTCTGATGGCACATCGGCGAACAATGAAACTCCTTCTGTTGTGGTGACCTACAGCGCAATTGGTGATGTGGTCTCGCGCCTAGTTGGCGATGCAGCCACGGTGGAGGTGCTCATCCCCAACGGACAAGATCAACACGACTTCATGCCGTCGGCGCAAGATGTGGAAACCATTAATAATGCAAGCCTCGTGGTGTCGAACGGTCTCGACTTGGAAGAAGGCTTGGAAGACTCATTACTCCAAGCAGAGAAGTCGGGTGTGCCGATGTTCCATATTGCAGACCACGTCACGCTTCTTCATGCTGCTGCAAAAGATGAAGTAACGGGTACAGAAAAAGAAGCAGGTCATGATCATGGCACTGAAGATCCACATGTATGGCTCGACCCCGAAACACTTGCTGAAGCAGTTCCTGCATTAGCGAAAGCATTGCAGCTTGCAACAGGAAAAGATTTCACCGCAGAGGCATCAACAGTTGTTGGTGAACTCAAGGCACTGAGCGCAAAAGTTCGCGAGATTATGACCACAGTTGATGAGTGCAAACTTGTGACCGGCCACGATTCGCTTGGTTACTTTGCTGCGCGTTACGGGTGCACTGTTGTTGGTGCTGTGATTCCTGGTTTTTCAACATCGGCGGAAGCATCGGCTGGTTCGCTTGCAGATCTCAAGGTTATTGCTCAAGAGAATGGGGTCAAGGCAATTTTCACCGAACTAGGAACCCCCGCCGACGTAGCAGCTCAGATTGCCAAAGAAGTTGGTGTTGATGTGGTGGAACTATCAACCCATGTATTGCCTGAAAATGGCGGCTACGACGACATGATGACCCAACTTGCAAAGGCAATCGCTGGCGGGCT
>JAPKZV010000006.1 GCA_026393585.1 Actinomycetota bacterium | reverse complement strand
GAGTCATTCACACGCACGATTCATTACGAGCGAATGCAGACATTGTTGCTCGGCACTTTGGCGATACTTCGCAAATGCATTGGCTTGCATGTTTACCGCCTTCGCATGTTGGTGGATTTGGTGTCATTTCTCGAGCACTCATCTGGAATTGCCAACTGACAACTCTCCCGCAGTTCGATGCTGAACAGGTCGAGAGCGCCGCTCGTCGCGGCACTACGCATACATCACTTGTTGCAACAGCACTCGGACGCATCAATTCTGAACTGTTTGAAAGAATTCTCCTCGGCGGAGCAAAACCGCCGCCAAACCTGCCACCAAATGTCACCACTACATATGGCCTCACTGAAACAATGGGCGGCGTCGTGTACGGCCGCACTGCACTTTCTGGTGTGGAGGTTTCAATTTCCGAAGAACAAGAGATTTTGGTTCGCGGACCCGTCCTCATGAATCGCTACTACCAACAGCAGTTAGGTCACCCGATCGACGTTGATGGATGGCTGCACACTGGCGATCTGGGAAGTATGAGCGTCGACAATCAACTATCGGTGACGGGGCGTCGAAGTGAGCTCATCATTTCAGGTGGCGAAAATATCTGGCCCGAGGCAGTGGAAGCCGCTCTGGCAAATCATGCCGATGTGAGCGACGTATGCGTTGTGGGCATTGACGACCAGGAGTGGGGTCAAAGAGTTGTTGCATTCATCGTGCCTACAAAAGCTTCTCAAACGCACTCGCTTGCTGAGTGGAGAAAACACGTGGCTGAAACACTTCCGCGATTCATGGCTCCACGGCAAGTGGTATTAGTTGACAGCATTCCGCGAAGTCCTCTCGGAAAACCTCAACGACAAGCACTCAAGGAAACACTCACTTCACACGCGTAGAGCTTTATGAGTGGGCAACTCCCGCACCACCGTCGATGACGTAGGTTTCACCGGTGATCCAGCTCGCGGCATCTGAAACAAGAAATGCAGCCAAGTTTGCGATGTCTTGAGGTTCACCTAAACGGCCCAATGGCGTGCGTTTCGCTAAGGCATCGCCGAAATTGTCTACTAACACGGCGGCGAAATCGGTCTTCACTAATCCGGGGGCAATTCCCACCACACGGTTGGGCCCAATCTCGCTAGCGAGTTGGCGGGTGAAGTGAATGAGTGCAGCTTTCGTGAGGTTGTAAATACTCAAACCCGATTCAGTGCGCATTCCCCCGACAGAAGCAATATTTAAAATAACGCCTGGTTTCTCTTTCAGTGCCATTTCATAAGCCATCTGCGTCCAGAACAAAGGTCCTTTTAAATTGACCTGGAAGGTCTTATCGAAACGAGCTTCGTCGACCCCCAGCGAATCTCCGTAATACGGGTTCGTTGCTGCATTGTTAATGAGAATGTCGACTCCACCGAACTTTTCGATAGTGGCAGCTATGCACTCACGGCCCGATGCAATATCGCCAGCGTTAGCGGCAAAAACTTCAGTCACTCCATTGATCTCTTTTGCGGCTTCGCGAAGAGCATCTTCTTTGCGTGATGACATCATCACCTTTGCACCGCTCTCAGCGAGTGTCTTGGCAATTGCCTTGCCGATCCCTTTAGATGCTCCGGTGACGAGAGCTACTTTGCCTTCAAATGAGATTTCCATTTCTTCAAACTACTCCTGCTTGAAGCACCTAGTTCGCATCAGGATTCTGAAACGTCTTGCACATGAGCAGATATTTGGATGGTGCGGATTCTGCGACCAACCAGTTCTTCGACCGTAAATTTCCAGCCTTCAGCTTCAACGCTCTCACCTGGCTCGGGAACATGCTCGACCATGTTGAAGACGAAGCCGGCCAATGTATCCCAGTCGGTATTGGGGAGATGAGTTGCCAGCAAATCGTTGACATCGTCGATAGGCATTTTGCCGTCGACGCGATAGTTGCCATTCGGCAAACGCACCACGCCCACTTCATCATCATCGAATTCATCGATGATTTCCCCGACAATCACTTCA
>JAPKZV010000048.1 GCA_026393585.1 Actinomycetota bacterium | reverse complement strand
CGGTGGCCTGGACGAGGAATCATCTCGGTGAGTGCCTTAAATGCTTCGAGACCATGGGCGCTCGTAAAGCGTGACCCCACCACAACGTCTTCGTCGGGGAAGGCCATGAGTGCGCGGTGATAGGCCTCGGTCATGAGACCCTTTAATACTGAATCACGCTTTGGAGTGCGCTTAATGCTCATGAGGCCAAGGAGCACACAAGGGGTGCCGCCAATGCGCTCAAGGGTAGAAAAGCTATAGCCGTGCAATTTGCCATCGAGGCGGGCGGTGGTGTTGAGTACCCAGTCTGTTTGAGCTTTCGACAATAATTCCATGTCAAAAGCGCCCCCCATGGAGGCCATTTCTTCGAGATCAGCCTCGGTCATTGCCGATGAGTCTCTAGTGTCGACCTCTAGTGCCATAGCGCCAGATGCTCCTTAATGAACCTGCACATTCGCCCTCTATTCTGCCAGCGGAATTGCCGTGCGCCTACGTAATGGGCAAATCAGTTGAGAAACTTCACGAAAAAGGGCGAAATAGCACGCGTAATGGCCTACGCGACCACAACTCCATCACCGAATGCGACGACGAGGTCACCCATTGCCTTGTCGATATTGACGTTGAAGCCCTCGCCAAGCTGCACGGTGACGTCGCTTCCCATGTCGACAAAGACGGGAACTTCCCCGGGGAACTCCACCAAAATGCCCTTCAAACGGGCGATCGCTGCTTCGTTGATGGCCGCCGCAGGCAATTTGAGGGTGACGGCACGCGCGGCTTGACCCAGATGTTCAAGTACTTCAACTTTGGTGACCATGAGCCCCACTCGGGCATCGTCGCGACGGTCGATGCGCCCACGAATAGCCACAATGGCATCGTCGGTGAGGAGATGAGCAAAATCGGTGAGAGTTTTCGGAAACACCGTTGCTTCAATGCTTGAGTCGAGATCTTCCAAAACAAAGACAGCCATTTGGTCGCCTTTTTTGGTGTACTTCTTGGCCAAGCCGGTAATAACACCGCCGGTAATAACAAATGAACCATCTTCGCGCTCACGCGCCTCGCCAATGCCGCAGTCGATTCTGCGACGTAGCGCATGTTCAATGCCCATGAGTGGGTGGTCTGAGACGTAGAGACCCAGCATGTCTTTTTCGTTGCGCAGCTGATCGGTTTTGTCGAACTCTAAAGCAGGGATTTCGACGCGATCGGTGAAACCGTTGTCGCTTGCCATTTCATCGCCGAACAAACTCATGATGCCGCGATCACGTTCGCGACGACGAGTGATGCTGCTGTCGAGGATGCGCTCAAAAGACATGAGCAACCCGCGTCGTGGATGCCCCAGCGTGTCGAAGGCTCCTGCTTTGATGAGCGACTCCACTGTGCGTTTATTCAGCACTGCTTCAGGAGCACGCTCGGCAAAATCGTGGAAAGTTGCGTATGGTCCGTTGGCATCGCGCTCGACCAACATTTGTTCTACTAAGCCTTCGCCAACATTACGAATGGCAGACAGACCAAAGCTGACCGCCTTCTCCCCTTGTGGCATGAGAGAGATGAAGTCGGAACGCGACAAGTTGATGTCGGGAGTGCGTACGGCAATTCCACTTGCACGAGCATCGGAAAGGTAAATGGCGCCCTTATCGAAGTTACCTTTCACGCTACTTAACAAACATGCCGCGTATTCCACCGGGAAATGCGCTTTGAGGTATGCAGTTTGATATGCAACAAGCGCATAGCCATATGCATGGCTCTTGTTGAATGCGTAGTCGGCAAACTTTTCAATGACGTCAAAGAGTTGCTTACCAAGGACTTTTCCGTATCCACTCTTTTCACACCCGAGCTCGAAACCATCGCGTTCTTTTGCCATGAGCTCTGGCAATTTCTTTCCGCAAGCTTTGCGTAAGTTGTCGGCTTCAGCGAGTGAGTAGCCAGCAAATTTTTGCGCCACGCGCATCATGCTTTCCTGGTACACCATGAGGCCGTACGTGTCGCTTAACAGCTCTTGTGCATCGGGGTGGAAATACACCGGTACTTTGCGATCATTTTTGTAGTCGGCGTAGTCGTAGTGCATGTTGACGCCCATGGGGCCTGGGCGATACAGCGCAACAACTGCAGCGACGTCTTCAAAGGCATTGGGTGCAAGCGACTTGAGCAGCGCGCGCATTGGCGGGCTTTCTAACTGAAACACACCGATGGTGTCGCCACGAGCCAACAGATCGAAAGTTTGCGCGTCGCTGAGCGACACCGTATCGATATCGAAGTTGGGGTCGTAGTTCGTGCGCACCATAGCCATGGTGTCGGTGATGACATCGAGGTTACGTAAACCTAGGAAGTCCATTTTGAGCAGACCCAAAGCTTCAACGCCATGCATTTCATATTGCGTGACAACGGGTGACAATTCGGCGCTTTGACCTGGGTCGGGTTTGCGTTGAATGGGCAAATACT
>JAPKZV010000187.1 GCA_026393585.1 Actinomycetota bacterium | reverse complement strand
GGTCACCGATGCGGCTGTACTCACCGAACGCCTACGAGTGCTTCCTGGGTTCGGCGAAGAGAAAGCACAAATTTTTATTGCACTCCTTGGCAAGCGCATGGGCGTTGTTCCAAAAAATTGGAAAACCGAAGCAGGAGTATTTAGCGATACAAACCCCCGCACTGTTGCCGACATCACGTCGCCTGAAACATTGCTCATGGTTCGCACCTGGAAAAAGGCAGAAAAAGCTGCTGCGCGCGATAAGCAGAGCCGCCCTGTGAAAGCCAAAACGAGCAAATGACCACCCTTGTCACCGGTGGTGCTGGCTACATCGGTTCACACACCGTCCGACAACTCGTTAATGCCGGTCGCGACATCGTTGTGTTCGACTCACTCGAACTTGGTCACCGTGAAGCTCTACTCGGAACTGAATTAGTGGTGGGCAATATTGCCAACCAAGATCTCATTGCATCGGTGTGCAAGAAATACGGAATTACCGAAGTCATTCACTTCGCTGCATACAAAAGCGTTGGGGAATCGATGAGCAACCCTGGTCGCTATTTTTCCAACAATGTCACCGGCTCAATGCTGCTTGTCGAGGCACTCGCGCATGCAGGAGTCAACAAAATTGTTTTCTCATCGTCGGCATCGGTGTACGGAACACCTGCAGAGGTGCCTGTGCGTGAAGATGCCCCGCTTCACCCCGAGAGCGTGTACGCCGAAACGAAATACATGACAGAACGCATGTTGCATTGGTTTAACGAAACACACGGCATGCGCTCGGTCAGCTTGCGCTACTTCAATGCTGCTGGCGACTCATTCGATTCGCTCATTGGCGAAGACTGGTCGGTCACTACAAATCTTGTGCCAGTAGTGATGAAAGCAACTCTTGGTAAACGTGACGCGCTTGAAGTTTTTGGCAACGACTACCCCACTCGCGACGGCACAGGCATTCGCGATTACATTCACGTGGTCGACCTCGCCGATGCACATGTGAAGGCTTTGGACTATCTCGCAGAAGGCAAACCCACCATTGCATGCAATGTGGGCACCGGAACAGGAACAACAGTGCTTGAGGTCATTCAAGCAACTGAACGGATATCAGGTCGCAAGGTTCCTTACGTGATGTCGCCGCGCCGTGCTGGCGACCCTGTTGAGGTGTACGCCGACCCCGCCTTTGCTGCTCAAACACTTGGCTGGAAAGCGCAATTTTCTCTCGACGACATTATTTCCACTGCTTGGCAATGGCATAGTACGCACATCGACGGCTACGCCAAGTAGTTACGAAGCGAGTCGCGACCGCTCACGGTCGAGCCACCCAAACAGCACCGCAAGAGCGCGAGGGTCGTGACGCAAACGGTGTCCTGCACCAGAAATAATGCGCAACTCAGCTGACCCATGTGCCTGAGCTAATGAGCGCGCATCGGCTGTGGGCACGCTTTCATCGTCGTCACCGTGCAACACCATGAGTGGGCGTGGTGCAAAACGACGTGCCGCGTCGGTGGGGCGAAACCGCCGGAGTTCCCTGCTCCACTCATCGAAGTTTTGAGGAAACCCGGCACGGCGAATGGCCCCAATGTCTCGTGCATGTTCGAGGAAGCGACGTGGTTGCTCGGCCCAGTCGTCGAAGTCGGCACGACCACTGAGCGAAACACATCCGTTGACTCGTGGGTCATCGGCCGCAACGCACAACGCCACCGATGCTCCGGTATTGGTACCCACCAGCCACACGCTGTCGACATTTCCAATAGCAACTAAGTGATCGATCGCTGCTCGCAGATCATCGACCCAACCTTGCAACGAGAAGTCACCTTCGCTGGCACCGCATCCACGAAACGTGAAGGTGAGAGCTGCGCACCCCACCTCATTTGCCATGCGGTCGATGACCTGAGAGCAGCGATCGACCACTTAGTTGCTATTGGAAATGTCTACAGCGAGTG
>JAPKZV010000010.1 GCA_026393585.1 Actinomycetota bacterium | reverse complement strand
TACATCGTGCTGTCTGGCCGCATTGCTATTGCCATCGACAACAAGCCACTCGACTCGCGCGAGAGCGTTGTTGCTCTCATGGTGGAAGGCAACCTCTTTGGCGACCTTGCACTCCTCGACGGGGGCGCACGGAGCGCACTTGCCCGTGCACTCGAGCCTTCCACCGTTTTACGCATCCCGTATTCCGCGGTAGAGCCCCAACTCTCCAATAACCCCGACTTGTTGTGGGGTATCACCCGCGTTCTTGCCCGTCGTTTGCGCGCCATGGACGAAGCACTTGCCGACAGCGTTTTTCTCGATGTCACTGGCCGTACAGCAAAGCGATTGCTTGAACTCTCTGAAGGTAAAGACGAGTTTGTACTTCCCGTTACTCAAGAAGAACTCGCCGGCATGGTGGGTGCGTCACGTGAGCGCGTCAACAAAGCCATTGCAAGTTTCATTCGTTTGGGTTGGCTCGAGCAACGCGATCGTCAATACAAACTCATCAACCGTCAAAATCTTGAAGTGCGCGCGAGCTAACTCGCACCCGTTTTTCTATTTCGCTTCGCTCAGCCATTCTTTTGCACGCCGAAAAGCATCGGCAGCATCTTCTGCGCGGTGAGCAGGTCTTGTGGCATCGTGTGCAAAAGCGTGTTCGCCTTCAGGGTAAAACGCAATGGTTGCACCAGTTGCTCGTAACGCATCAACATCGTGAGCAGGGGTGTAGTGATCTTTCCCGCCGATAATTGCCAAAACGCTTGCTGCGTTTCCCGCCTCTAAATACTGCAACGGTTCAACTTGGCCTGCGCTGCGCCAAGCTTCTGGCAGCGTGATCATTCCGTAAAAACTCGCGATGCGTGCAAAGCGACTGCTGCGCGCCGATTTAAAGCAATACATTCCACCCATACAAAAGCCCATCAGAACAGTGACGGGGGTATCGAGCATGTCGGCTGCCTCGTGCAGGTCGCTCAAGTGCTTGTCGTCGTCGATGTCTTTTACTGCGGCGTAACGCGGTTCAATGTCGGCGCCAAGGCCTTTCCCAGGGAAAGGATCAACTGCAGCAACGGCCATGCCCCACTCGGTGGCCCACTGCGATACCAAATTGTCATAGAGCGGTCGCAGGCCAAAAATATCGGGGGTGACCACAAGCCCAATGCGTGGCGAGCCACTGGGGCGGGCAATTTCTACGTCGGTTCCTGAAGGCAAAGTATGTCGCACGCACTCATTGTGTCAGAGTGAGACTTGCGGTGAGACCTTCGAGGGGAACCGAGGTGATGCATGGGGCGCACGGTGCCACATGCAAACAACACACAGCACCGTCACTCACACCGACCCATTCAACAAATACGAATACGTACCCCTCGTTCGCGCCGATTTCACTACGCCTGCAGTCAGAGTGATGGTGGATGAGTGGAATGCCCTCGCGCGACGACCTTCTTGTATTGCTCATGCCAACGCCTGGGGGCTACCTGGCGAACCCGTCACCCACCTCGACCAAATGCTCGAACGCATGGGGTTCAACCGACCAGCTCACTGCGATGAAGCCGATCAGTATTTGGCACAAGTGGTGCGCATTGCGCGCACCGACGACCTCGCCGCACGCCTCGCGGTGCAACGCGTGGTTCCACACATTCTCGCCATTGCCAAGCGTCGTGGCCGCATTCACGCTGGCGGAGTTGAAGAGGCTCTGAACGCAGTAATGGCACAGGTGTGGTTGGTCATTCGTACATACCCGAGCGACAATCGCCCTCGCAAAATTGCTGCCAACATTGTGCGCGATGTGGAATACAAAGAATTTGTAGTGCCACAAAGAAAAAGGCGTACCACAGTGGAACACTTCGACCCAGAAATTTTAGATGGCTTCATACAAGACATGACGCGCGAGCCAAACAGCATTCACACGGGTTGCGATGGCAGCAGCGATGCCCTCACTGAACTTGAAGCACGCAACATGGACCCCGAACGACTTGCCCTGTTAAAACTTGTTGCTGCCGGATACACCAGCAAAGAGATTGGTGAAATTTTACGCATTCGCGCCCGCACGGTGCGCTGGCAACGGGCTGAAGCATTGAGTTTTGCGCGCTCAGCACTATCGACTGAAAATTTTAAAGCGATTCGTGTTTATGAAGAAAAAGAACGTCAACGCCTCAGCGGTGACGCAGCTTCACACGGCGCAAGCGCAAGCTATTCATCACAACAAAAACGCTTGAACATGCCATAGCGAGGCCTGCCCACATGGGGTTCAATCTTCCACTCGCGGCTAGTGGAATTGCTGCAGCGTTGTAAGCAAAGGCCCAAAACACGTTGGCACCAATAGTGCGTAGTGTTGCACGCGACAAGGCAATGGCGTCGGCAACCAAGCGCAGGTCGCCACTCACAATGGTGAGGTCGCTTGCTTGCATTGCAACATCGGTACCTGTACCCATTGCAATGCCAACATCTGCCTGTGCCAGTGCAGCGGCATCGTTCACACCATCGCCCACCATGGCAACCGCGTATCCACGATCTTGAAGCTCGCGTATCACCGCAACTTTTTCATCCGGCAATACACCACCACGCACGTGATAGTCGTCGGCGTCGATGCCCACCTGCAACGCAATTGCCATTGCCGTTGCTTGGTTGTCGCCCGTGAGCAGAACCGGGGCCAAGCCCATTGCACGCAAAGTTGCAATGGCTTCTTTGCTCGTTGACTTTGGTTGATCTGCAACAACACAAACAGCTCGAGCAGAACCACCCCAGGCCGCAACGACTGCTGTATTTCCTTGTGATCGCGCATCGGCAAGTGCAGTGCGCAACGGCCCCGGAATAAGAATGAGTTCCTTTTGCAACAAGCGCTCGTGACCCACCATCACACTCACGCCCTCAACAACTCCGCGCGCACCCATACCAGCGAGCGACACAAACTCTTGCACGTCAGGAAGAGCTCCCGATTCTTTTTGAGCAGCTATCGCAATAGCTCGAGCAATGGGGTGTTCACTTGCTAATTCCAGTGCACCAATCATGCGCAAGGCATCGCGGCGTTCAATGCCTTCGGCGCACACCACATTGCGCAACTGCATGACGCCGGTGGTAACGGTTCCTGTTTTATCGAACACCACAGTGTCGATACGGCGTGTACTTTGCAGCACGTCGACGCCTTTAATAACAATGCCCAGCTGGGCTCCACGGCCGCTACCTACCATCAGCGCGGTCGGCGTTGCTAAGCCCAATGCACAAGGGCAAGCGATAATGAGAACTGCAACGGCTGCGGTAAATGCTTTTGTTGCATCGCCATCAACCACAAACCATGCAATCAATGTCACTAACGAAATGAGCAGCACTACCGGAACAAAAATGCTGCTTACTTTGTCGGCAAGTTTTTGCACTGGTGCCTTTGTTGCCTGTGCTTCGCGCACCAATTTCGCCATTTGTGCAAAGGTGGTATCGGCGCCAACACGTGAAACACGCACCTTCAAGCGTCCGGTCAGGTTGATTGTTGCACCGGTTACAGCGTCGCCTGCAACAACATCAACGGGCACACTTTCACCCGTGAGCATGGACATATCGATGCTTGAATCGCCCTCAATGACCACGCCATCGGTAGCAATCTTTTCGCCAGGTCGCACCACAATCACATCGTTCACCTGCAAGTTTTTGGCATCAACTTCACGTTCAACACCATTTTCCAAAACAACTGCGGTATGCGCACCTAAT
>JAPKZV010000058.1 GCA_026393585.1 Actinomycetota bacterium | reverse complement strand
CAAAGAATGCTTCGACTGCAGTATCGCTATCGTCGTTCACCACGGTGACTAACTCAACTCCGTTGTCGAGCGCACTCTGACTCTTGTCAAAAGCAACAAGGTGAGGATGCTCGGCACGGCATGGAACACACGTGCTATTGAAAAAATTCAATACCACCCAGGATCCTTTACGACGAGCAAGGTCGAAGTTTCCTCCGCCCACCAAAGGAGAAGAAACTGCAGGCGCAGGATTTCCGAGTAGCGGCGTTGAGATGCCCCGCTCTCCACGGGGTTTTGCAGTCACCAGCAATATAAAAAATGCGAGAACGACAACACTTGTTGCAAGAGCAACATTGCGCGCAATACGGGAGTTACGCATTGACAGACTTACCTGTATCAATGTGTGCAGAAACTGCATCGGTGGGCCGCCGGCGACGACCTGGGAACAAGGCAAGCAAGGTACCTACCGCCATCATTCCTCCGCCAATCCACATCCACATCACCAAAGGCTTAATAAACACTTTGATCCGTGCTTCACCCGACTCACTTTTCACAGGTGGCTCAAGGGTGAGATACAGGTCGTAGCGCCACGACGATTTCACAGAAGGTGTACCGATGTTGTTGCCCATTTGCACAAACTTTGTAATTGCTGGGGCGTAACTTTTTCCGCCATCAATTTGAACAATTGCCTTCACTGCTGTTAGGCGGTCGGTCTTTTCGTTCTCAAAACCCTTAAGTTCAAAAACGTGACCGCCGAACTCTGCAGGCGTATTCAACTTCAAAGAAAGCTCTTGCGATCGCGTGTATGAATTTGATGCAGCGAGTGCAACAGCAATCAAAATGACGCCAAGATGCACGACCATTCCACCATTTGCACGACCAACGAGACCACGCAAACCCTGGCGACGCGTTGCCAAAACAAGTTGCCTCAATGCTGCCCCACTAGCGAACCCACCCAATGTGAAAGCTAAGAGTGGAGCTAATCCGTCGGCGCCAACCAAGAGAGATACCACCAGTGTGCCGATGCCGCACCATGCTGGCCAAAAAAGACGCTGTCGCAATACTTCTTCCGATGCTTTACGCCACGGCAATACAGGCGCAATTGACATCATGGCGAGCATGGCAATACCAATAGGTTTCGAGAGTTGGTCGAAGAAAGGTTCACCTACAACAATTTTGCGATTTTGTAATGCCTCAATGACAAGTGGGAAAACAGTTCCCAACAGCACAACAAATGCAAACAGCGCAAATAAAACATTGTTGGCGAGAAACGCGCCTTCGCGCGAGACGGGAGAATCGATGCTTCCCGGAGAACGCAAAGAGTCACCGCGCCAGGCAATGAGCCACAGCGAAACAGCAACGATGACCCCAAAAAAGACAATGAGATACTTGCCAATATCACTTTCACTGAATGCATGAACACTATTCAACACTCCAGAGCGCGTGAGGAATGTACCGAGAATGGTGAGACTAAATGTTGCAAGAAGTAGCGACAGGTTCCACACGCGCAACATGCCTCGACGTTCTTGCACCAGTACGGAGTGGATGTACGCCGTTCCTGTGAGCCACGGCAAAAAACTCGCGTTCTCTACTGGGTCCCAGGCCCATACTCCGCTCCACCCGAGCACTTCGTAGCTCCACCAACCACCCAAGATGATGCCGAAAGTGAGAAGCCCCCATGCACACAACGTCCACCGCCGCGTTTCAATGAGCCAGCCTTCACCGACGCGCCCCGTAATGAGCGCAGCAATAGCAAAAGCAAATGGAATGGTGAAGCCCACATAGCCCAAATACAAAATGGGCGGGTGGAAGAGAACCAAAATGTGATTTTGCAGGAGTGGGTTGGGCCCTGGCCCATCGGTGACGCCAGGTGCACCCACCCCAAAGGGGTTTGCCGGCGCAAAACTCAGCAAGAAAAAGAATGCCAGAACAATAAACATCACGGCCATTGCCCATGCAATGAGCGGATCGTTAAGTTTTTTGCGATAGCGCCACACC
>JAPKZV010000209.1 GCA_026393585.1 Actinomycetota bacterium | reverse complement strand
ATCCACCTTCTCCGCGAATAAAGGACGCGCCAAGAAGAGTGAACATGGGGCTGCCGTCGGCGGCATCGACCAGTTCGGTTTGTGTAGAGACCACTGCGCCCGAACCCTTGTCGTAGATACCAATGATGCGACTGACGCCGCGAACTTTGCCAGCAACGGGTACCGGCTTGTGCAACGTGACCGACTGTTGACCGTGCACCAACATGGCGGGATTGAAGGTACCAATGCTGGTACGAGTGGAGCCCATGCCCCAACCAACAACAACGGGGAACGTGGGAAACACTTGCTGTGCAACACCATCGGTGTTTTCTGTTGTGAATGACAAGTCGTCAACGCCTGCGCCAATACCAACGGCATAGAGCAATGCATCTTTGCTATTCCACGAAGCCTCAAATGGTTCGCTTTCTGTTCCTACTGCATCTGGATTAATTGGCATGGTTCACTCTCTTTTTTAGTAGTTCTTTATTTTGCGTTTTGTGGCCAATGGCCATCTTCGCCGTCCATACCCGCATTGGCACGAGCGCCGGCAAGCAGTTCATCGACGATGGCACCGAGTTGTGTGGGGTCAGCAACTGGCGCACAACGCGGACCACGATGCCAGCCTTCAGCAATAGCAAGCGTTTGCCCACTCGCTTCAAACACGCGACCAGTGACGTGTTTTGATTCGCCAGAGCGCAACAGGAGCAACAGCATTTGCTGTTACTCCGTAACGAGCAAGTTCGAGTGCGGCAATGACGGTGAACGATGCAATACCTGCTTTTGCTGCACCGTAATTTGTTTTACCAGGATTGCCATAAATTCCCGATACCGACGTGGTGTTGATGATGCGACCATCAACTGGTTTGCCCGCTTTTTGTTGATCACGCCAATAGGCAGCAGCAAAGTGCGATGGGCCAAAGGTGCCTTTCAAGTGCACCTTGATGACAGCGTCCCATTCTTCTTCGGTCATGTTTGCCAGCATGCGGTCGCGCAAAATGCCCGCATTGTTCACTACAGCATGTAGGTCGCCAAAAACATTGACTGCGGTGTTGATGAGTGCCTCTGCTCCGGCCCACGTAGAAATGTCGTCGCCATTGGCAACAGCTTTTCCGCCCATAGCTTCAATTTCATTCACCACTTGTTGTGCTGGCGACAAGTCACCACCAGAACCGTCGACATTTCCACCCAAATCGTTCACCACAACGAATGCTCCGTGACGCGCCAAGCTGAGCGCATGCTCGCGACCAATGCCACGCCCGGCCCCCGTCACAACAACAATTCGTCCTGCACACAATTGCGACATATTTCCCCTCCGATGTCTAGGACAATCATACGACTCTGCCCCACGGGCTTTAGCCTTGAACCGTGAGTTCTGCCATGCAACCCGATTTCCATACCGTCATTGTTGGTGCAGGGCCAAGTGGAACCGCAGCCGCCACACTTTTGGCTCAAGCCGGCAAGTCGGTTTGTGTTGTCGATAAAGCCACTTTCCCCCGCGATAAGTGCTGTGGAGATGGCCTCACCACGCTTGCCTTGCGCGAGCTTGAAAAAATTGGTTTTGCACCGAGCACCGTGGCTTCGTGGAAAACCATTCACAGTGCGTGGTTGCGCTCCCCCTCGGGTCGCGAAGTGGAGGTTCCACTTCCCAGTGGCCAAGGGCAATATGCCGCAGTGGCAACCCGCCTCGACCTCGATGCAGCGCTAGTAGACCATGCCCGCAACGCCGGAGCAGTCATACGTGAAAATTGTGAGTTCTTAAATATCACTGCTGAAAATAATTTTGCACTCATCAGTTTTTCCGATGGCACCAGCGTGACTGCGCAACACGTTATAGCTGCCGATGGCATGTGGTCGCCCGTGCGCAAATCACTTGGCCTTTTAGAAGAGGGTTACCTCGGCGAATGGCACGCCTTTCGTCAATATGCCACCAACATCACCGGCCCTGCACAAAACGGCTTGTACGTATGGTTTGAGCCCGATCTCTTACCTGGCTATGCATGGTCGTTTCCACTTGCCGACGGGAAGGTCAACATTGGCTTTGGTGTATTGCGCGACGGCAAGCGGCGCATTCAAACCATGAAACACACATGGGAAGATTTATTAACGCGCCCTCATATTGTTGAGGCACTCGGTGAGGGCTTCACACTTGTCGACCGCCACACTGCATGGCCCATACCAGCAAACATTACTGCGGCAGTTTTGCATCACCGCAATGTGATGTTTGTGGGCGACGCTGCTCGCGCCACCGACACTTTGACGGGTTAAGGTATTGGGCAAGCACTTCTCACCGGCGTACTTGCAGCACAAGCCATCCTCGACCCAACTACCCGTAATGCATCGGAATCGGCTGCGCTGTATGCCAA
>JAPKZV010000099.1 GCA_026393585.1 Actinomycetota bacterium | reverse complement strand
GTCTTTCATGTAGTTCACAGCGAAGTCGATAGCACCTTGAGCAATACCGACGGCTTGAGCACCAATAGTGGGGCGGCTGCGGTCGAGAGTGTGCATTGCAATGGTGAAGCCATCGCCTACTTCGCCAATACGGTTTTCATCGGGTACGCGCAAGTTGTCGAAACGAATAACGCCTGTTGGTGAGCCCTTAATTCCTAATTTGTGTTCGAGCTTGTCTACGTGCACACCCCAGCTTGCTTCTGCGAGAAAAGCGGTGATGCCGCGGTGGCGGTCGTCGGAAGTGCGAGCAAAGATGGTGTAAAGGTCGCTCACGCCGGCGTTGGTGATCCAGCACTTGGAGCCGTTAATAACCCAGCTATCACCGTCTTTTTCGGCGTGTGTGGTCATTGATGCAACGTCGCTGCCGGCGTCAGCTTCAGAGAGGCCGTAGCTTGCTTGTGATTCACCAGAGCAAATGCGTGGAAGGTATTTTGCCTTCAATGCTTCGCTGCCGAAGTTGATAACGGGCAACATGCCGAGTTTGGAAATGAGAAACATGAGGCTGGTGCTTGCACACACGCGAGCAAGTTCTTCAGCAACCATTGCCTGTGTAACGAGTGATGCACCGCTGCCGCCGTATTCAACGGGGTAACTGAGTGCGGTGAGTTCCATTTGTTGAAGCGCTTTGAACGACTCCCACGAGTATGCACTGTTGTGGTCGGAGTCGGCTGCGTATGGCGCAATTTTGTCTTCAGCAAACTTGCGAATGACTTCGCGAAATGCAATTTGTTCTGCGTCGAGTGAGAATTGTTGTTCAGACATGAGGGCCTCTATTTCTTTGAATAATCGTAAAAACCGCGTCCAGCCTTGCGGCCAAGGAGGCCGGCATCGACCATGCGAGAAAGCAATGGCGGCGCCGCGTAGAGCGGTTCTTTGAACTCGGTGTACAAACTTTCAGCAACTGCAGAAGTGGTGTCGAGACCAATGAGGTCGGCAAGGCGCAATGGCCCCATGGGGTGCGCACAACCTTCCACCATGCCGAGGTCGATATCTTCTGCCGAGGCGTAACCCGACTCCAACATGCGCACTGCAGAAAGGATGTAGGGAATGAGAAGTGCATTCACAATGAATCCGGCGCGGTCTTTGGAGCGAATGACGCGCTTGTGCAGAGCAACTTCTGCAAATGCGGTGGAACGATTGATGGTGTCTTCAGAAGTAAGCAGCGACGCAACAAGCTCTACAAGGCGCAAGACGGGAACAGGGTTAAAGAAGTGGATGCCAATGACCTGCGATGGGCGCTGAGTGGCCATGCCGAGTTTCATGACAGGAATTGACGACGTATTTGTGGCCAAAATGGCGTTGTCGTCGGTAATCACTTTGTCGAGGCTTTTAAAGATGTTGGTCTTTAATGTTTCATCTTCGATGACTGCTTCTACAACCAATTGACGGTCGGCGAGGTCGGCCACGTCGGTGGTGAAGTGCAGGTTCTTCATCGCGCTATCGCGTTCTTCTTCGGTAATTTTGTTGGCGCCAAGAGCGCGGTCGAGGGAAGTGACGAGGCGCTTTTGGCCGGCCTCCATGGCGGCCACGGTGGCTTCTTGAATGAGCACTTCGAGGCCGTTTCGGGCGCATACTTCGGCAATGCCGGAGCCCATGAGGCCACACCCGATAACTCCCACGCGCTGGATGTTGTTGGTGCTAGGTGAGTTCGTCATGGAGTCCTTCTGGTATGGCCGTATTCGTCACCTCTAGTTTGCCCTAACTACCCGCTGGTAATAGTGCTCGTGCTCAACTCGCCTAGCCTTTACCTATGGACTTTGAGATACCTGGGGAAATTCAAGCCACATTGGCACAACTCGATGCATTCATCGAGAAAGAGATCAAGCCACTGGAGCTTGAAAACGACAACATGCGCTTTTTCGACCATCGTCGCGAATGGGCGCGCACCGACTTTGAAAACGATGGCGTGCCTCGTGCCGACTGGGAAGAATTGTTGAAAGAAATGCGCCGCCGCGCCGATGCAGCGGGTTGGTTGCGTCTCGCATTGCCAAAGGAATATGGCGGTCGCGACGCAAGCAACTTAGAGATGGCAATTATTCGTGAGCACCTCGCCACAAAGGGCTTGGGCCTTCATAACGATTTACAGAACGAGTCGAGCATTGTGGGCAACTTCCCAACTGTGCTCATGATGCGTGACTTTGGCACCGAAGAACAAAAGAAAAACTGGATGCCAGGTTTCTTGGAAGGCACAAAGCGTCTTGCATTTGGTCTCACCGAGCCCAACCATGGCAGTGACGCCACGTACTTAGAAACCACTGCATATCGCGATGGCAGTGAATGGGTCATCAACGGTATGAAGCGTTGGAACAGCGGCCTGCATCACGCAACCCACGACATCATTTTTGCTCGCACCAGCGGCACTCCTGGTGACCCAGTGGGTATCTCAGCGTTCCTTGTTCCCACCGACGCACCAGGTTTCAATGTCGATTTCTTCTGGTGGACCTTCAACATGCCAACAGACCATGCAGAGGTGAGCATGAAAGACGTTCGCGTTGGGGAAGAAGCAGTGTTTGGTCGTATCGACCATGGCCTCGAACTTGCTCAACACTTCGTGCATGAAAACAGAATTCGTCAAGCAGCTTCATCTTTGGGTGCTGCTCAATTCTGCATCAACGAAGCCGTGAAGTATTCCAACAGCCGTATTACGTGGGGTAAAAAGCTGTCAACGAATCAAGGAATTCAATTTCCGCTGATTGAGTTGCACACCGAAGCAGCCATGTTGCGCCAGATGGTGCGTTACACGGCATGGTCGCTCGACAACAAGCACCACATGGAAGTGACGCACCTCGTTGCCATGTGCAACTATCGCGCCAACCGTTTGGCCTGCGATGCCGCCGACCGCGCAATGCAAACCTGTGGTGGGGTGGGGTACTCGCGACACATGCCTTTTGAGCACATTTACCGCCATCACCGCCGTTACCGCATCACCGAGGGCAGTGAGGAAATCCAAATGCGCAAGGTGGGGAGCCATCTCTTCGGTTTTGGGCGTGGCTGACCACTAGCGTTGCCTCTATGGCAAGCGCAGATGGCACCCCAGTAGATATCAAACCCCGTAGTCGTGACGTAACCGATGGCCCGCAAAGGGCGCCGCAACGTTCAATGCTGCGTGCAGTCGGGCTCACCGATGAAGACTGGGTAAAGCCCCAAGTTGCCATTGCTTCTTCGTGGAATGAAGTCACGCCGTGCAACATGACGTTGCGAAAACTTGCACAGTTTGCCAAAGCTGGCGTGCGCAAGTCGGGTGGCGTTGCGCTCGAGTTCGGCACCATTACGGTGAGCGATGGTATTTCCATGGGTCATGAAGGAATGCGTGCATCGCTAGTGAGCCGCGAAGTAATTACCGACAGCGTCGAAACTGTGATGCATGCGGAACGCTTCGATGGATTCGTTGGCCTTGCCGGTTGCGATAAGAGCATTCCATCGATGCTTATGGCGGCAGCGCGGTTGAACCTTGCTTCTGTTTTTGTCTATAACGGCTCTATTTTGCCGGGTCAGTTGCATGGTGAAGCGCTCGACATTACGAGTGTTTTTGAAGCTGTCGGGGCACATGCGCTTGGCACAATCACCGATGAGGAACTCAGCGACATTGAACGTAATGCATGCCCTGGTGAAGGCGCATGTGGCGGTATGTTCACAGCAAACACGATGTCGTCGATTGCCGAGGCTATTGGCATGAGTCTTCCCGGAACTGCTTCACCTCCAGCGGTTGATGTGCGTCGTGAGGGTGATGCAGAGCGTGCCGGCGAAGCAGTGATGAATTTGTTGCGTCTTGGCATTCGTCCGCGCGACATCATGACGAAAAAAGCATTTGAAAATGCAATTGCAGTTCTCAATGCTTTGGGTGGAAGCACTAACGCGGTTTTGCATCTCCTTGCTCTTGCTCACGAAGCAGAAGTGCCCCTTGAACTAGAAGATTTCAACCGCATCGCAGCAAAGGTTGCACATATCGCCGACACCAAGCCAGGCGGTAAATACCACATGACCGATATCGACCGCGTTGGAGGTGTGCCTGTGGTCTTGAAGATGTTGCTCGATGCAGGTTTGTTGCACGGCGACGTGATGACATGCACCGGAAAAACAATGGCGGAAAACCTTGCGGAAATAAATCCGCCTGCACCCGATGGCGACGTGTTGCACCCACTTTCAGACCCCATTCACTCAGAGGGTGGCATCAATATTTTGACGGGTTCACTTGCGCCGAGAGGTTCTGTGGTGAAAGTTGCTGGCCTCAGCAAAGACCAGTTGCACTTCGAAGGTGCTGCACGTGTTTTTGATGGTGAAGATGGCGCAATGGCAGCAATTCTTGCTGGCGATATCAAGCCCGGAACCGTATTGGTTATTCGTTACGAAGGTCCGAAGGGTGGCCCAGGCATGCGTGAAATGCTCGCCATCACGGGTGCTTTGAAAGGCGCCGGCCGTGGTGCCGACTGCGCACTCATTACCGACGGTCGTTTCAGCGGCGGCACGTGGGGCTTCTGCATTGGTCACGTTGCTCCTGAAGCAACCGATGGTGGCCCCATTGCATTCGTGAAAGACGGCGACAAAATTTTGGTCGATGTGCACACGAAGCGACTCGACTTGTTGGTGAGCGATGAGGAAATTGCCGCACGTACGGTGGGCTGGAAACCAAACCCACCGCGCTACACCAAAGGCGTGCTCGGTAAATATGCCAAGCTCGTGCAAGGTGCCGAAACCGGCGCCATCACCAACACCTAACCCCCACAAAGTGTTCTCGGCGCCGTATGTCCCGCTTTTCGTGACACTACGCGCCGAGAAATAACCTTCATTTTCAATAAGGCGTTGACGGCCGATTTCTCGGCGCGAAACGTTGCAATTACCGTGACGTACGGCGCCGAGAACACTTAAAGAGGTTTAGTCTTGTTCGCGGAGGAACTTTTCAAACTCTGCGGCGAGGTCTTCACCTGTAGGTATTGCCGCTTCAGCACGGCGGTCGAATTGCTGTTCAAGCATGCGTACGTATGCCAATGTTTGCGCGTCGTCTTCAACGGCTTCTTCGTGTAGAACAGCCCACCTGCGTACATCAGCATCGATTGCGCCATGGTTGGTGGGAACGCCAAGGACATGTTCTAAGTGGCGTAAAAGCGCTGCTGTCGAGCGAGGGTGTTGAGCATTAGTGAGGTAATGCGGCACACCGACGCGTAAAGAAACTGCAGGCATGCCCGTGCGGTCGAATCGTTCTTGCATCACGCCAATAACGCCGGTTGGGCCCTGGTATTGCGGTTGAGACAGACCAAGACGACGAGCGAGATCGGGGTTTGTTGTGCTGCCCACTACGGGTGGAAGGCGAGTGTGCGGAACTTGGTCGGCGAGAGCACCGAGTGAAACAACAGCAGAACACTTGAGGCCCAGTGCAACGTCAACAATGCAGTCGATAAATGTCGACCAATGAATGTGTGGTTCTACTCCTGAGAGAAGTACGAGATCACGTGCACCTTCGGGAAAACGAGCAACATAAATATCGTTTTCTGGCCAGCGCAGTTGACGTTCTTCATCTTCATCGAGATACACCTCGGGTCGCTCATGCGTGAAGTCGAAAAATGGGTCGGGGTCGATGCTTCCAACAATGGTGACAACGCGTTCTTGTACGCACCACTCAATAGCTGCAGTTGCTGCATTCGATACGTCGAACCAGCC
>JAPKZV010000033.1 GCA_026393585.1 Actinomycetota bacterium | reverse complement strand
CAGCAATGTGGGTCTATGGACTCTTCTTCGCCAGCAAAGAATCCATCAATAAAATCGGCGATGAAGCCTGGAAAGTCGAGTCAGAGAAAATATGTGCAGATTCCGAAAAGGAACGCTTAGCACTGATAGATCTCCGCAAAGTCAAAGATTCCGGAGACAATGCGCTTTCTGAACGGTCTCAAATCATCGATAAGGCAACAGATTCTTTGGAACGCGCCGTGAACGCCTTATCTGCCCTCACGGTGACCGATGCAAAAGGTCAAGCTTTAGTTCCTTTGTGGCTAGCCGATTACCGCACCCATATTTCTGACCGACGTGCGTACACAGACGATCTACGAAATGGCGTGAACGAACCCTTTTCAGAGACTGTGACCGAGGGGCTTCCCATCAGCGAAAAGATTGCAACATTTGCAGCCGACAACGCTATTCCTAGCTGTGCTCCACCTATCGATCTTTCGGTATAGAAACCCAGCCTTCACCATCGCGATACTGTTTAATGACGCGTGCTGGTGAACCAACAGCAACCGAATAATCGGGAATTACCCCGCTCACGACCGATTGCGCACCAATCACCACATGTTCTCCAATATTTGAACCTGGAAGAATCACGCTCCCGTGCCCTATCCAACTTCCCTTTCCAATCCGAACAGCGCGTTCCGGCTGGCTTTGTCGCGAGATTGGTCGAGAAACATCTTCATACCCGTGGTTTTGGTCGGTGATGTACACGTGATGCCCTGTCCATACATCGTCTTCAATCAGAATAGAAAAATGTCCGACAATTCCACTGTTGCGACCAATTAAGCAACGGTCTCCGATACTCACGACAGGCGACACAACACATTCTTGACCCGGAACCATCCCAGCTGAAAGCGCCACATGTTCACCGATCATCGTGTCGCTGCCTATAGCAATGTACTGCTCATTAAAGATGGTGGTTTGCGGGAAGCAAATGACGCTTCGTTCCCCGAAGTGCGCGAACCTCTTTCCCGATGCATTCTGGGCACCAATAGCTCCGTACAACACGATTCGTTGGCGCATTGAGTGCACCACGCGATGCATGAAGTTGTTCAATTGGAGGTTTCGCACGTGTGAAATCTACCTAATGGAAGCAGTTACGCTCTTGTTGTGAGTTCTTTTGCCGTAACATGGATCGTTGGCGGTCATCCGTATGACGAGATCGCTTTCCAAGACATGCTCAACAGTTTGTCTGGAGTTAAATCGGATGTGCTGAAATGGCCAGATGCTGAGGAACTCTTCACCGTAGATGCCATTGAGAAAATGCATCGTGAAGGTCGTGTACTTGCACTTTATGATCTTCCTGGAATTCGTTTTAATCGAGGAAGCGAACCCGACCTCGTTGCGCCTTCGCCGGAAATCATTGAATCATGGCGAAGAATGACTCAATTAGGAATTCCCATTTTGGCGATGCACCATGCCATTGCATCTTGGCCCACTTGGCCCCTTTTTGCAGAGATTCTCAAGGGCCGTTTTCACTATGTTCCCGCAAAACTACGTGGTCAAGAATATACGGACAGCGGTTGGGCAAATCCGGTTCACCAAGTGTTCGATGTGCTTCTTCCCGCGCACCCCATATGCGAGGGACTACCAAAATCATTTGAGCTCACCGATGAAACCTACCTCTGCCCTATTTTTGAAAATGAAGTCACAGCACTGATTTCCACGAGATCCTCGAGAGAATCGTCTCAATTTTCTTCAGCATATGCAGCCATTCGACGCGAAGACCAGGGCGATTGGTTCCACCAAGAAGAATCACGACTCGTTGCATGGACCCACAAATACGAAATGAGTTCTGTGGTCTACTTGCAGCCCGGAGACGGCCCACTTGCATTTACCAATGAGCATTACCGCAAGCTCATCAGCAATACCTTGTATTGGCTCAACAACGAAAGAGTGCTTCCCAATGAAAGATAAAAAATCACAGCAGTTGAACGCAAGATACGACATTATTCAAGTGAGCTACAAGTACGCAATGGGCATCGACCACCGCCAATGGGATCTATATGAAACATGCTTTACCGACAAATGTGAATTTGACTTCTCGTCTTTCTCAGGTCGACCTGTAACTACCCTCACCGCAAAACAATGGCGCACCAATGTTGAGTCGCTCAACGGCAAATTCGACGCCACTGCACACCAAATGACTAATCATGTCATTAGTAAACAAAAGAAAAATAGTGCTACGTGCGTGACCGAACTCAGAGCGCAACACTGGTTCTCGCAAGAAACGATGGCGCAACTCGGCCATGTTGGAGAAATGAACTGGTGTGAACTGGGTGGCCACTACACCAACGCATGGACCTTTCTCAAGCCTTGTACACCACCCGCGCAATGCGTCGAGTGAAGCCGGATCCCATTCCCGATGAAATTCTTGCCAAGTTGCTCGATGCCGCTGTGCGTGCCCCATCGGGCGGTAACACACAAAGTTGGCGCTTCCTCCTTGTGTCTGACCCGGCAAAACGTATCGCTTTGCAAAAGTTGTATCGCGAAGGTCTCACCGATCTGAATGCCACTAAATACAAAGCCGTCATGGACCTCATCAAAGACGGTGACCCAACTGACCCAGAAGTCATTCAAGCCAAAAAGACAAACGCGTCAGCCGAATGGCTTGCCGACAACTTGCACCTGGTTCCCACTTTGCTCTTCGCCTGGGGTAAGCCAAATGGAGAAAGCTCCATCTACCCGGCCTTGTGGAGCCTGCAACTCGCGGCAACCGCAGAAGGAATCGGCACCTCTCTCACCACACTGCTGTTCAAGAATCACACACAACAGGTTCTAGAGCTGCTTGGAGCACCGGAGCCTGGGGTGTGGGTTCCGATGGCCATGATCACTCTCGGATACCCAACCGGTCGGTGGGGTGTTGCCCAACGACAGCCACCCCATGAGGTGACCTTCCAAGACACATGGGGAAATCCGGTTCCGTGGAGAGTTGAAAAGCCACTCTGGCAGTAGCGTTCAAACGCCAGTTATCGAGGAAAGCCATGACAACACCTACACGTAAATCTGTCACTGTTCCCATGCTTCAAGTGATGAAGTCTGCAGGGGAAAAGATCGTTATGGTCACTGCGTACGACTCAACTTTTGCGCGCATTGTTGATGATGCGGGCGTAGACGCCATTCTCGTGGGTGATTCCGTTGCAACGGTGATGCAGGGTCACACCAACACCATTCCTGTGACATTGACAGAAATGGCTTACCACACTGCACTTGTGCGTCGGGCACAACCCAAAGCGCTCGTTGTCGGCGACCTTCCTTTTGGTAGCTACCAAGTAGGTGCGGGTCAAGGTATTGAAAGCTCAATTGTTCTCATGAAGGCTGGCGCTCAATGCGTGAAGCTAGAAGGCGGAACCACGGTTGCAACAACAATTGAGGCCATCACCCGATCCGATATTCCTGTGATGGGACACATTGGGCTCACGCCTCAAAGCGTGCATCGCATGGGCGGGCACAAAGTGCAAGGTCGCCAAGATGGCGTTGAGCCAGGTGGTCGTCAGCGCCTACTCGACGACGCACATGCAGTGGAACAAGCAGGCGCCTTCGCGGTTGTGCTTGAAGGCATTCCCACTGAATTAGCTCAAGAGATCACTTCAAAAATCTCCATTCCAACAATCGGTATTGGTGCAGGTTCTTTCTGCGACGGGCAGGTTTTAGTGATGCACGATATTCTCGGCCTCTCAGAGCGCGAATTGACTTTCACCAAGAAGTACATCGACATGAAGTCATTAGCGACTAGTGCATTCCAAGAATTTGCTCAAGATGTACGCAATGGCTCTTGGCCCGATGACAAACATTCTTTCCACTGATCAATGCGCGTTTTACGGAGCATTGATGAATTGCGCTCTATTAGAGCACTTTCAATAGCCAATGCTCAAAAGGTTGGATTTGTTCCAACAATGGGAGCCCTGCATCTGGGTCACGCTGAATTAATGAAAGTGGCGTCCGACCAATCTGACATCTCTATTGCTTCTATCTTCATAAACCCCAAGCAATTTAACTCTGCTTCAGATTTAGCCAAGTATCCACGAACCGTTGATGACGACCTCGCAATTTGCACCGCATGCGAAGTTGATTATGTCTATTTGCCAGAAATCTCTGACGTGTACCCAGAGGGGTTCGATACATCTATTACACCCGGTTCGCTGGGATCACTATTTGAAGGCGCTTCTCGACCCGGGCATTTTTCTGGAATGGCTACGGTTGTTGTGAAGCTATTCAATATTGTTCAACCCGATATTGCTTTCTTTGGGAAAAAGGATTACCAGCAGCTGGCTATTATTCGTCGATTTGTTGCAGACCTCAACTTGCCGATTCAGATTCAAGGTGTGGAAACCATTCGAGAGATTGACGGCCTTGCGCTGTCGAGTCGCAATGCGCAACTCACCAAAGAGGAAAGAATTGAAGCACCTAGATTTTTTGAAATTCTCAAAACCTTCAATCGCACTTTTCCAAATACAGACAATCTCAAAGACGCCATTGCCACAGCACTCAAGCATCTCCAAGGCTTAGACCACTTTCAGCTCGACTATTTTGAAATTGCTGATCAAGCCACACTTCAGCCATCACGTGATATCAGCAAGCCACTAGTCGTGCTCGGAGCGATATTGGGATCACAGGTACGTCTCATCGACAATCAAGAGCTGCAGTGACATGAAGTCGAACGCACCGAAATTCAGCGCAGAACAGCATGTAGAAACTTATAAAGAATCTTGCTTTCGGTTCTCACAAAGAATCTCTGAGTTGTCCTCACATGAGTCATTGGTTCAGATACAGAGTTGCCCCGATTGGAATATCCACGATCTGTTAAGTCATGTCACTGGGCTATGCGTTGCAATTTCGCAAGGAGACTCTCCCCCAGCCGACACGCAGAACTGGGTCGACCAACAAGTGATTTCGAGAAAACCCCACGCATCAGCACAAGTTGTTGCGGAATGGCAAAGTTCTTTAGACGCCTTTAGCGGTGTTGCAGTCACCGATATGAGATTGGCTATGCCATTGACCTACGACTTGCTTGTGCACGAGTTCGACCTCCTTCACGCTATGAAAAAGGCACCTGCTTTAGACAACGACGATGCACTGCTTCTGGCTATGAATGTTGCTGCACTCATCCTCGACGGCGATATCTCCAAAGCAGATGTTGGTTCACTGTTGCTCGTTGCGAATCAACACGAATGGCAATGTGGGTCAGGTGATGTCATTGCCACACTCGACCTCAGCGCACTAGCCCACCCAATTTTTGAACTCATCCGCCTCACTGGCAGCAGAAGATCTCACAAACAGTTGCTTGCGTATCCATGGCAAGGAGACTTTGAGCGTTTGCTGCCGTTCCTGTCGCACATGGAGCTGCCACTCACCGACATTATTGAATAACTAGCGATGCACATCACGATCAGTTTGTGTTGCCCTCAGACGAATCGTGTGCACGCCATCGCCTGAGAGCACTCCTCCACGACCCAACAACCGCCCGCCTTCCCAATTGGAAAGACCAAGCTCGGGTCGCTTCAATGCGTATTGACCATCGACCCAGCGCGTGAAACCATTACCTACAAAAGGCGCATTGCATTCGCGCCAAACGAGGTCGTGATCGGTTTGATCTTGCGACAAGCAAGAAACTACAAATTGGGGGCTGTGAGCGTTGAACGCCGTGACGCAATCATGAATGTCGGATCCGAAATAGAGCGCAAGTTCCGGTTCATTTTCCCATTCGTACTCATATGCATAGTCAATGTTGTCGACCCAACGAAGGTTGAGGTTCTCAGGTATCACACAACTACCCAGTCGGTGTTGAGAAGTCTTACTCACGTGCACAATGGCTTGCGTATCGCGTCGCGATGCAGATACTGAAATGCCACTCAAGACGGCCTGAATATTGTGCACAGACGTGTGATTAGTCATCGCGACAACATTGAGCGTGTTGCACACTTTTCTATCTAGCGAATGAAGCACATGAGAGGAGAGGTCGTCTGTATCTGCTGAATCACCCACAAGCATCCAAGCCCCTCCTGTGCCGTGCAAACTCCCTGCAAGTCCCGACTGGCGCGCCACCGCGCCAAGTTGGGCTACTGCTTTTCCGGAACCTCGGGCAATAGCTAGAGACAAGCCTGTGTGAGCAAAAAGCGCCCATCCAGCGCCATGCGTTGGACTATCAATGAGCACAACAGCTTTTTCAGGCAAACCTGCAGCAGCAAGAGCTGGGGTAAGCATGTATTGCGAAATGGCTCTAGCGGTTCCTAGAGCATCGCTTCCGATACGAAAAACTACTGTGTTGCCTGTTCGCAATACACCTGTCGCGTCGGCAAAAACATTTGGACGACCTTCAAACACGAAGCCAACTACGCCGAGAGGCGAGCGCACTACGTCAACGATCCAGCCGTCGTGTTCAACGGTGCTCATCACGA
Organism: Actinomycetota bacterium; assembly: GCA_026393585.1. Lineage (GTDB taxonomy): Bacteria > Actinomycetota > Acidimicrobiia > Acidimicrobiales > Ilumatobacteraceae > F1-20-MAGs119. Next base: position 936 of record JAPKZV010000033.1, on the reverse strand, counting down.
GGTCTCTCGCAAGTTCTAAACGCGACCACATCAGCAACCCCTCAGCCATATCGCTGCGCATTTTTGCGTCGATGCGAAGGCGTGTAACTGATCGCCCTTTTTCTAGTGCCTTCTCAACATCTTGATCGTTGGCTACTTGCACATGGCGAAATATTTCGTCGTCTTCGAGAAATGCAGCAAACTTTTCATAAAACAAAGAAATCTGTTCATCACTAACTTCAGAAAGCAATGTGAAAGCTTGAGATGCATCTGATACCGCTAGATGAGCGACCTGTTGATCGCTAGATGTAATGCGCAATAGTTCACCAGACTCTTGAAGCGCAACGAGGCGATCGCCGGGCTGGAATGCATCGGCAAGAACTTGTGAAACGCGTACCCACCGATTTCCGCACAAAATGCGCTGGCCAACCTCGAGCGAATCTACTTTTTCCACGCCAGCGACATCTGAGTTCATATAGGTGCAGATTACGACATAGTGTGGCGAACATGCAGAATTCCAGCAATATCTATTTTCGCCAGCTGTTGTCTGGCCGCGACTTCGCAGTTGGTAACAGAGCTGCCGAACAGATGGTCAACTTTGTCTATTTGCTTGGCGACAAGGAAACTGGCGAATGTGTTGTTATTGACCCCGCCTATGCCGTCGACGACATCATCGCAGTAGCAGATACTGACGGGATGAAAATTTCCGGAGTACTTGCCACCCATTATCACGCCGACAACATCGGTGGATCAATTATGGGATTACGTATTGAAGGAATTGCAAAGATGCTCGAGAGTGCATCTATCCCCATTCATGTGAATGCTCATGAGTCTGAATTCGTTTTGAAAACGACCGGAATCACAAAGGCAGACCTTGTTGAACATCGAGGTGGAGACACTCTTGCGGTGGGAAACATGGAAGTGACATTTATTCACACCCCAGGGCACACACCAGGA
>JAPKZV010000216.1 GCA_026393585.1 Actinomycetota bacterium | reverse complement strand
TTCCGGCGAGTTGAGCTGGCCCAAACAATCCGACAAGATGCCCAACCATTCCGGTGAGCACCATGCCAAGACCAAGAAGCGCTGGTGCCATTGCGGGAACTAAACGTGGCTTGCTTTTCGCGATACCAAGCAACGACACTCCCAACACCACGAGCACACCCAGAAGTGGCAACGCGTTGAAGATGAGGAAAGGAATGAGTTCTTTTACTTTGTCGCTTCCACTGGTGTTGGTCCAGGTCACACCATGTTGTACTTGCGTTGCGCCACCTAAGGCGGCAACAGAAACTATGGCGATACCTGTGAGCAACACTGGGCGCAAAACTTGGCGCTTACCACTAACAACTGCAGCTATTTCAGCAAGAACTCCTGCACCCATTGCAACGTAAACATAGGTTTGCGGCTGTGTGAGTGACCAACCCATCCAGTCGGAAATACCTTTGTTGCCCCCAAAGGCCACGCGCGCATAACGATGGTCGACGTAGAGGTACACAAGAGTTCCGAGCAACACTGGCAAGGTAAGAATTAACGCGACTCCACCAGTGAGTGCAGACCACGACGTCGTGGGAACGCGCAGAAGTGTCATGCCAGGGGCACGGTTGGTGAGCACTGTGGTCACTACAGAAACTGCAGCGGCAAGTGCACCGATAACAGCAATGCCCATGCCAAGAAGAAACAGGTCGACCATTTTTTCACTGCCGCCACCAGGGCCACCGTTTGCAATGGTGGAACCAATTGCAAGACCAACGCCTGCAAGCCACATCCAAAAACCAAACATTGCGAGACGTGCGAACGCAATTGTTTTTGCGCCAACTTGTAGTGGCACTACTGCAATAGCGACACCGAGGAGAAGTGGCAACATCACGCCGAAGGAAAGTCCGACTCTATAGAGAGAGAAAATTTGTGTGACGGAGTCTTGATCTAAAAGGGAGTAGCCCGTTGCAGAGATGCGTTCCACACCAATGACTGCGCCAAGTGCTGCTGCAGCAATTGCAATGAGCAAAGCGCAACCAATGAAAAGTCGGCCAATGCGTTTATGGTCGGTCGTGGTAGCCCATGCACCGACGCCCACTAAAAAAGCGCCAAGGGCACTGTCGCTAGAAGTGGCGTGCACCTGAGTACCAGATACATGCGTTTCGATCGTGGTCATGGAGGGCTTTCTTTCTCGGAAATGACGATACGAGATTACCTACCTGCGAGAGTCAGGAGGTAAATCAAGAGTCTTTGTGGGTTTGTGATTTTGCATCGGGGAACACCCTGCGCACCTCAACTGTAGGCGATGGACCCTAGGAGACCCCATATTTGACCAGCACATCGACCGTGATGGCGCCAAAAAGAAGTGAGATGTAGGAAATCGAGTAAGAAAATACGCGCATCGAGACCGCTTCCGTGGGGGTCCGCCACAAATATCCGATGCCGAGGAGGAAAAGTGCCCCCAAAACAGCTGCCGACACCCCATAAATGACCCCTAAATCGGCAACTGGCAGCAAAATGAGGCTTGCCACCACCAAAGCCACGGTATAGCGCAACATGGCCCACAGGGTCTGTTTCATGGGCACAACGGTGGGCAACATGGGAACTTGGGCCGCTTTGTAGTCATCGGAGTGGCGAATGGCCAAAGCCCAAAAATGGGGGGGAGTCCAGAGAAAAATGAGCAAAAAGAGCAAAAAAGCGGCCCAAGACACTTGATTAGTGACTGCCGACCAGCCCACGAGCACCGGAACCGCCCCGGCGGCACCCCCGATAACGATGTTTTGGCGGCTCGTGCGCTTGAGCCACACGGAATAAATGACCACGTAGAACATGGTGGCCGAGAAGGTGAGTAGGGCCGACAACAGGTTGGCGCTCACCCACAAAATGGCAAAAGCCACAATTTCCAAGATCCAGGCAAAAATGACGGCATTTCGCGGGGCGATGAGGCCGGTGACTAATGGCCTCCCTTGGGTGCGCTCCATGAGTTTGTCGATATCGCGGTCGATGACCATGTTGAGGGCGTTTGCCCCTCCAGCAGCCAGTGAGCCACCCACCAAGGTGAGCACAACGAGCCACGTGGCTGGCCAACCCTTTTGGGCCAGAACCATGGTGGGAACGGTGGTGACCAGCAAAAGTTCAACAATGCGGGGTTTGGTGAGGGCGATATAGCCGCCAATGACGGTGGTGGGTCGGCGACCCGAGCCATTGTGCGACAAAGCCCGGCGAGCGAGTCGCGAAGGAACGAGGGGGCGAGCACCAACAGCCATGGAAATGCCCATCGTAGAGGCAGAATGTCGTAATGGCATCAACGACCGAATCACCCGCAGCAGATGTTGCTGTCGATGAGCAACTCGACACCGACAAGCCATGGATTGTGCTTGTCTGGAATGACCCCATCAACCTCATGTCGTATGTCGCATTTGTCCTGCAAAAACTTTTTGGTTACAGCAATGAAAAAGCAACGGAATTAATGCTCGACGTTCACCACAAAGGCCGCGCTGTTGTCTCTAGTGGTGCCCGTGAACGCGCTGAACTCGACGTATTTCGCCTACATGAGCATGGTTTATGGGCAACCATGCAACGCGACACATGATGCGCCGTCGCAACTCTGGGCCATTTGTTGCACAACGCGATGGCACTTATGTAATGAAGCTTTCCCCCGATGTGCAGGCATTGCTTGTGCATATGTTCGGTGAATTGCGAGATGTTCTCACCACTGGCGATTCCAACGAACCCGCACTGCAGCGACTCTTCCCCGTGGCCTACCATCTCGACGCCGAAAGCAACGAGGAATACCAACGCCTGATGCGCAGTGAGCTGGTGGCTTCTCGGCTCGCTGCTATTTCACGGGCCGTCGAGGTCATCGATACCGCTGAGAACCAGTCGCCCATTCTCACGTCGGGCGATATGTCTCAGTTCATGCAGTCGCTCAATGCCATTCGCCTCTTGCTCGGCACCATGCTCGATGTGAGTGAAGACGATGAGCTCAATGGCCAAAATGGCCTGGAAGATGATGATCCACGGCTGGCTCAACATCATTTATATGCCTATTTGGGGTGGTTATTAGAAGCTTCTATAAGTGCTCAGATGAATCGGGGGGAAATTCGCTAATTTCCTGATAGTTTTGCAACGCTCTCGCGTGGAGTCGAACAAGCCCCCATCGTCTAGTGGCCTAGGACACCACCCTTTCAAGGTGGCGGCACGGGTTCGAATCCCGTTGGGGGTGCGAAATACGGTTATTTACAACTTAATATCAGCAATAACGATCATGTTTTTCAATGATCAAAGTGTGGAATTTATGTCGTCACTTTGGTCCCGTGGTGAAGCTGGAGTTCACGCCGGCCTGTCAAGCCGGAGGTCGCGGGTTCGAGTCCCGTCGGGACCGCGTGTGCAGATGTTTACATCTGTCACGGTCGAGTAGCTCAGTCGGCAGAGCGTCCGCCTGAAAAGCGGAAGGTCACCGGATCGACGCCGGTCTCGACCACAATATCTTTATGAAGCGCCGCGACATTGAGGGCCTGCGCGCCCTAGCAGTTGGTGTCGTGGTTTTATACCACGCACACTTCTTCGCCTTAGACGGTGGTTTTGTTGGCGTTGACGTTTTTTTCGTCCTCTCGGGTTTTCTCATTACGTCGCTGCTGGCTAGCGAGTTTGCTGCCAACAACCGTATTTCTTTGCGCCAGTTTTATTCGCGCCGCGCACGACGCTTACTACCGGCTTCCACTCTTGTTGTGGTCGCAACCGTTATTGCGGGGCGCATCTGGCTTGAACCACTGCGATTGCGCGACCTTGGGCAAGATGCCATTGCAAGTGCCGGGTTTTTTGCCAACATCACTTTTGCCAACCGCGGCACCGATTACTTGCAATCAACTTTGCCGCCTTCGGCGCTGCAACATTTTTGGTCGCTTGCCGTGGAAGAACAGTTCTATGTGGTGTGGCCAGCACTTCTTGCATTACTGCTCTGGCGTTCACGCAGTTTCCGCGCGCGTGCTGTTGTTGGTATTTCCGTTCTCAGCATTGCATCGTTTGCAGTGTGTATTTGGCAAACCAATACCACACAACAATGGGCGTTCTTTGGGCTTCACGCACGTGCATGGGAACTAGGGCTCGGCGCTCTACTTGCACTTGCATGGAACAACGTCAACAACATCCCAGCATGGTTGCGTGCAATTGTGGGTTGGCTTGGCCTCGCTGCCGTCATTGCAAGTTGTTTTCTCTTCAATGAAAAAGTGTTGTTCCCCGGCTATGCCGTGTTGCTCCCGGTTGTTGGCACCTTGTGCGTGCTCATCGCTGGCGACGACAACCGCTACGGGCCACAAATACTTTTACGGTTCCCAGCATTGCAATTCATCGGAGCTCGTTCGTATTCGTTGTATCTCTGGCATTGGCCTGCACTCATCATTGGAGAAGCTGCCTACGGCCACACGCTCAATGCAACTGAACGCATTCTTCTTTTGGGCATTGCATTTTG
>JAPKZV010000222.1 GCA_026393585.1 Actinomycetota bacterium | reverse complement strand
TTCCAATAGTGGTTTTTTGATGCGGGTCCCACACCACAATGTCGGCGTCGGCCCCCGGGGTAATAATGCCTTTCTTGGGGTACATGCCGAACATGCGTGCGGGTGTGGTGCAGCATGTTTCCACCCACCGCTCGAGTGACAGTTCGCCAAGAACAACACCCTGATAAATGAGCTCCATGCGATGTTCAACGCCGGGCAAGCCATTGGGGATTTTCGAGAAGTCGTTGCGTCCGAGCGTCTTTTGGTCTTTGAAACAAAATGGGCAATGGTCTGTACTTACCACTGCGAGTTCGTTCATGCGCAGACCCTTCCACAAATCACTTTGGTGATGATGGTGGTCGTGACGTGAACGGATAGGGGGGCTACACACAAACTTGGCACCTTCGAAGTCGGGCTGCGAGAGGTGCTCTTCTAACGTGAGATACAAATACTGCGGGCAAGTTTCAGCAAAGACGTTGAGGCCTTCGTGCTGAGCACGCGCAACTTCATTCAATGCTTCCGAGGCAGACATGTGCACGATGTAGAGCGGAACGTTGCCGGCTACCTGGCTCAGCACAATGGCGCGATGTGTTGCTTCGCCTTCAAGCAAACTGGGTCGGCTGATGGAGTGAAACACGGGGTCGGTTTCACCTCGTGCAAGATGTTGTTGAACAAGCACATCGATAGCCATTCCGTTTTCGGCATGCATCATGATGACTGCGCCGTTGTTGCTTGCTTCTTGCATCGCGCGAAGTATTTGGCCGTCGTCGCTGTAATAGGTATCGGGATACGCCATGAACAACTTGAATGAAGTGACACCCTCGTGTTCAACAAGGTAGGTCATGTCTTTCAAACTTTGGTCATGAATGTCGCCCATGATTTGGTGAAAGGCATAATCGATAGAGCAGTTACCCGCCGCTTTCTGATGCCATGCAGCAAGTCCGTCTTGAATGTTTTCGCCTTTGCGTTGTAACGCCATGTCGACGATGGTGGTGATGCCACCCCATGCTGCTGCGTTGGAACCAGTTTCGAAAGTGTCGGTTGCTTCAATAGGGCCCATGGGAAGTTCCATATGCGTGTGCACGTCGACGCCGCCAGGAATGACGTACTTGCCAGTTGCATCGATGACCTTGTCGGCAACAATGCCGAGTGCGGCTGCTTGCCCTGGTTGAAAAATAGCTTGAATGGTTTCACCATCGATGAAAACATCGCTTGCATAGCGGCCACTCGGGCTCACAATGGTGCCGTTCGTGATGAGGATGCGTGCCATATGTAGAGCGTACCGATATTCAAAGCCGAGTCTCAGACACGACTACAGTGACCAACGAGGGGGTTGCAATGCTTGCAATGAAAGACAATGCGGTGCGCATCTTGGCCGAACCTGTTACCGGCACGCTTTCCATAGCTGGCACTGACGGTTATGCACACTCCACTCCCGTCTGGTTTGTGTGGCGTGACGGAAAAGTGTGGGTGAGTACGCATGCCGGACGCCAAAAAAATGTCGATGCTCTGCGGTCGGGTAAGGGTTCATTGTCGGTCATTGACCCCACAAATTCCTC
>JAPKZV010000234.1 GCA_026393585.1 Actinomycetota bacterium | reverse complement strand
ACCATTTTGCGCCGGCATCGCCAAGCCACTGCATTACGCCAAGAGGCTTCGCTCACCATCCAAGTCGGTGACATTACGTACGAGTTGGAGTGTGGCGTGTTGAAGGCAACTCATGCTGGCGCGGCATTTGTGCCGAGTGCTGCCGCTCAACGATTTGCACATTCCATGCGGATGCCCCGACTCTCTGAAGACATTGAGTCGCTCCTCGCCATGCCAAGCGGCGACGAGGGGTTGGCAGAAGGGCTTGTGCCATCTCAACTTTTGGACGAGATTTTATGTTTGGCCCGTGTGGCCGAGACGGCTGGCTATTTCTCTGACAAGTAGGTGGGCTTGGTCTGCTCGGTACTGTTGAAGCAGGCACAAGGGGGACTCATGTCTGTTGATTTCAGTTTAGATTCGCAAGATTTTCAAGAACGGCCAGCGGAGTACTTTGCGCAACTACGCGGGCAGTGCCCTGTTGCTCATGCCGACCTGCCGGCTCCATTTTTCGTGGTGTCGCAAAACGCCGATGTTGCTGCCGTGTTGCGCGATAGCGATGTGTGGAAGAGCAAGTTTGGCCCGGGTCTTGCGTATCACGGTGGTGGAGTACTGGTGTCGGTTGACCCACCAAAGCACACCACCGATCGGTTGGCAATTACCTAGATCTTCAAGCCATCGGCAATTGATGAAATGCGTGGCGACATTGAAGCACTCGTCAAAGAAGTGGTCACTGAATTCGCAGCATCTAAAGGGAGCGAGGGCGACCTCATACGTGGGGTGGGAATGCCCATTCCGCTCACCATTATGTGTTGGCTGCTCGGTACGCCAGTGAGTGACATTGAAAAGTTTCGCCAGTGGGTATTGCCCATGGCTGAAGCAGTGTCGGCTGTAGACGGGCGTATGGGCGATGTGACTGCGCAGGCATATAAGAGCTTTGGTGAATACTTTTGGCCACATGTGAAAACCCGTGCCGCTCTTATTGAGTCGGGCGCAGAGGCTCCCGACGACATGCTCACGCGCTTGCTCACCGTTGAGCGCGACGGGCAAAAGCTCACCCAGGAAGATGTGATGGGTTTTTGTCAGTTCTTAATGGTGGCAGGAAGCGCAACAACCACACTTCTCATTGGCAATGTAATGGGTCGCATCATTGATGACCCGGCACTTGCCGCACGGCTCATTGCCGACCCGTCGCTCATTGAAATTGCCGTGGAAGAAAGCCTGCGTATTGATGCCCCGGTACATGGACTCTTCCGCACCAACGATGAGCCGGTGTGCATGCAAGGGGTTGATATTCCTGTCGACAGCAAGGTGCTGGCGCTGTTCGGCTCGGCAAACCTCGACCCCAATGTGTGGGAAAACCCCGAAGAGTTCAGTTTGGAGCGCGACCCTGTGCAGTTGCGTAAACACTTTGCTTTTGGCGTGGGTATTCACTATTGCCTCGGTGCACCGTTGGCACGAATGGAAGCACAACTTGCAGTGCAAGAGATGCTCGCCCGCCTCCCGAATGTACAAAGTAACGGTGAGCGCCATTTAGTGAAGGCTGCAGTCCTCAAAGGTTTCGAAGTACTACCGGTGAAGTGGGGCAATTAAATGTACGAAAATGTCTTTCAACCACTCAAAGTGGGTGGCATCACTCTTCATAACCGCATTGTGCGGACAGCACATTCCACTGGTGCAGGCTGGGTTGACACCAGCGATGCGTTTATGGCGTACCACACGGAACGCGCAAAGGGTGGAGTAGCACTTTCCATTTTGGAAATCGCAGGCGTTCACCCCAGTGCACCAACGCATATTCCCGTTTATGACGATCGTGTTATTGGTGGCTATGAGAAGTTGATGGCGTCTATTCGCCCGCATGGAATGAAAGTGTTTCAGCAGTTGTGGCACGGAGGAAGTGCGACAGGTGTGAACCCGCTCGGTGGCGCACCGTGGAGCGCGAGTGATATTCCTAACCCACGGACCGGTGTGGTGCCACGCCCCATGACGAAGGGCATGATTGATGAAGTTGTTGCTTCATTTGCGCGTGCTGCACGACGCGTCAAAGATGGCGGGCTCGACGGCATTGAAATTCATGCAGCGCATGGTTATTTGGTGGGGCAGTTTTTGTCGCCTGCCACCAACCATCGTGAAGATGAATACGGCGGCACGTTTGAAAACCGGAACAGGTTTTTGGTGGAAATTCTCGAAGCCATTCGCAATGAAGTGGGCGCCGACTTTCCATTAGGTATTCGCTTGTCGGCCGACGAAGAAGTTCCGGGTGGAATGCGGCCCGACGACACGGTGCAAGTGGCGAAGTATTCAGAACACCTTGTCGACTTTGTCGATGTTTCACTCGGCAGTTACTACCGCTTTTATAAATTGCTTTCCAC
>JAPKZV010000264.1 GCA_026393585.1 Actinomycetota bacterium | reverse complement strand
TAACTGGCACTTCTAACACCCAAGCGGATTGCTTCGTCAGGATTCAGGGGACCGTTGTTGGAATCGAAGTAGAAATGCCTGTAACGGTGGTCGGCGGTTTGGGAACAGTCTTTGATTGAGGCGCGGCGGTTGTTGCGAGTGGCAATGTCTGAACAGTTGTTGTACTCAAAGTCGTCGTAGTGCTACTGACGACTGGCCGTGTCGTTGTCGAGGTTGCGATACTCGATGTCGTCGATGCGGTCGTCGATAGGTCAACGACAAGTTGAACAGGCGCAGGACCTGCAGAACCATCGCACAGATAACTGCTCGTGGGATCCTGCTGGAGAATCACGGTTTTGGGAACAAAATCCAGTCTTTGCATTAATTCTTGATCAACAAAGTACGAACCAAACCCTGCTGCGTAGAGAACTTCAACTGCATCGGTTGAACTCATTCCCACAACATAAGGCAGTTGAATCGCCTGGCAGTCAAACGGAGCGACCGTTAGATTTGACGGCCAGGAATTCGGGTCTTGATAGTAAATGTTGTGAGCCATGGGTTGAGAAAAACCGATGACGAGTCCGAAAATGAGAAGTGCGATATTGACCGTTGTGGTCGCTGCCACAAATCTTTTTTGACGTCCAAGTTTCACAGACAACACAACGACACAGACAAAAACGATAATTCCGACAAGAGCATTTTCGCCCCATTGATTAACGAACGGTCGAATTGAGTCGGTATCACAGATCATCCAACCGAGTACTTGCGTGACGACCCAAGCCCGGAAAAGCCACCAAGCTGGCGCGAGCGGTGAGAGAAATTCGAAAACACGTAACGTCAAATTTTTGATGCAGGAGAAAATTCGCGTGAAGTAGTGGGGCTTTTCGTCCAATTCTGAAATCTTCGGGGGGTCGATACCTGCACCCCTCAGAAGGTCTGCGGTGTATTCGTCGATTGAAGGTAGCGAAGCTCCATCGGAGAGTGAAGAGGCGATATCGGCTTCGATTCCATCGGTGAGATCGGCCACGGTTTCAGTGGGTAGGTGACGCAAAGCGCGTCGAACATTTTCGGCAAAAATCGCCGCCAGGCGCAGTTGATCTTGAGGGTCAGTCATAGTTCTCTTCCTTCAGTGAGTGATTGAACAGATGGTCGATTTGCTAATGAATCAATGACAATGCGAAATTCGCTCCATTGGTTTCTGAGGTCAATGAGCCATTCATGGCCAAGCGGAGTAACGCCGTAGTACTTACGGTGAGGCCCTTCGTCGGACGGAACCACATAACTGGTCAAAAGACCGGTCGCAAAAAGTCGCCGCAATGTGCCATAGACGGATGCTTCGGCCACGTCGGTGAGTCCGTGGTTACGCAATCTGCGAACAACGTCGTACCCGTAACCATCGGCGACTGCAAGAACCTCTAATACGGCAAGGTCAAGAACGCCCTTGAGAAGTTGACTTCGATCAATGTGTCGGTTGGGGAGGTCAGCCACGGGAGCGATACTACAAAGGTTTACACAGTAGTGCAACTAACTAAATAGAGGCCAGACGAATTTAGAATTTGCGTGTCAACTTCCCTTTCCCTTTGGGCGCGAAAACCCCCCGAATTCGGTGGTCAAATGACCCAAGTGGACTGGCAACTAGCCTGTGACTATGCCTGCCCCCGGAAAACGCTCGTTTTGGCTACACCAATTAGCTGAATACATCGTGGGTGGGGCCATGTTGGCGGCGGGTTTACAAAGCCCCAAACCACTGATCCCGGCAATTGTCGGAACTTTGATCTTGATCAACGCTGCCATCGTTGACGCCCCTTTTGGGGCATTCCGTTTGGTGGGACGGCGACTACATCAAATTCTGGACTACATCGTCTTAGTCGTGGCGATAGTGGCATGTGTCGCTCCAGGTATGGACGTGGCGACACGGTTAGTGCAGATACTGATTGTCATCGTGTTGGCCGTGGTGGTCTGGCGCACCGACTACTCGGCACCAAAACCCAAAGTCAAACAACCCGTTTCTGCGACCCCCGAAGGCAAAGCCGATGAAATCGGACGTTTTGCTGGGCATACTGCGGGAACGTGGGCCAGCAAAATCCGCGATAAGAGCCGAGAGTTCAAGCAATCATGAATAAGCCCCCGAAAAAATCTGCACCAAAACCCAAGCGTTTCAAACTTCCTGATGGCACTGGCCTCGTGGTGTGGACTGATCCCATTGGCACCGGTTCATTCGCTGCGCTGGTGATTAAAGGTGGCCGCCTCGAGATTGTTGACTTCGATGGTTCGACGAGGGTGTACGACTTCGCCAATGCGTACGACGCCATTTTCCCGCTACTTGTGGCTCACACCACGATGTCGGAAGAGACGGCGTTTCACGTGTTGTTCTGCGAGAAGTACAACGAGAAACAAGCCCGAGGAGTTGTTCAACAAATCCTTCGTTTAGTGGGTCGCGAGCGTTTTGAGAAGCAGAATTTTGAGGTGCGATATACGGGCGGACGAGTCCGAGCCCTTGACCTCATTGACTCGTGATCTCACGAAGTATCGCAACGAGAGTCTTTGTGCCGATGAGGCGTAAACTTTGCCCATGACTTCATCATTCGAACGTCCAGCAGCCGACCTGAACAAGATCATCGCCGCATGGGATGAATGGGAACGTGGTGAAGAAGCACCAGGCAAGACCATGACCAATATGAAAAAAGCTGGTCTCGCAGAAATTCTGAAAGAACTCCAGTCGTCTGGCTGGAAGCCAACTGTCGTCGCCTGATTTGTGATGTCAACGGGTTCGCCGCGCCGCGCTGGCGGAGCCCAAAACATACCGACGCCCACAAAGCGCCGAAGTGGCGGCGATCCGATGTGGAGTGGTCAGTCGGTTGATTTCACTCTTGACGCAATCGTCGAGAAAATCCAACAACTGTCTGTCACTCAACAACTATCCATAGATGAGCCCGGCCGTACGGCACCGCGAGAGAACGAGAAGATCTCGGCAGTCTTAGCTTTGCTTGCACCTGGTGAACATGGTGCGGAGATTCTGCTCACTCGACGTTCGACCAAACTTTCTAATCATCAGGGTGAAATAAGTTTTCCGGGCG
>JAPKZV010000231.1 GCA_026393585.1 Actinomycetota bacterium | reverse complement strand
GATGCAAACGTATGTGGAGGTTCCGAACTCAGGTGCCAGCCCGGAAGAGAACGACTGGAAAGAAGTCAACGAAATTCGCGCTTTCACATTTGGTGGCTCCACACCGAACGCTAACTATGGTGTCGCGGGCGTCATTGCTCTTGAAGCAATTGCTCCTGGAGGCGTTTATCAAATTGTTGTTGGCAAGCGGGGAACTGCGGCAGATGCACTCATGCTCAAGCGGTACGCGAACGAAACACAACAGGTTGTTTCCATCACATCCCGTGGTCAAATTGATACCAGTGTGGCTAACGGCGGTATTAACACAATTCCCAATGCACAACACGACAACTGGAATCCACTTCTTGTAGATACGTCGCTGAACTCAATAGGTGTCAATGGAGTGACATCGGCATTGGCTGGTATTTATCGTGGCCCAGACCTCACGGACTGTGCACCAAATGATTATTGCCCAGGCCCGGTAGCAGGCTTTGATTTTTTCTTTAATGAGCGAGGAGTCAAAGGCACTACAACAGAGATAGACGACCTACTTGATGGAGGTGAAGGTGAAGTCAACAGCATCTTTGCGGCCACTGAAGGAACCTCCCGTGTTAATTCAGTCTCAACGCAAAGCGTTCGAATGAAAAATGAGGTGGAGGCTCTCCCAGAACTTATTGTTACCACAAACAATTACCAAAATAGTTCTGTAGTGCGTGGCGTACTCAATACCGATTCCAAGCAATGGACAGCCGTTACTCACTTCTCGTTCTTCGATACATCGGAAGATGGATCAGACATCTATTACGACCAACCAGTAGTTGCGCCCACAGGCCCTGCGCTCATTGCCTTTTATGACGACTATGAACAAGACACCGGCGGTCTTATTGCATGTAACTCAATACTTGGTATTTGTGATGTTGCAGACGCTTCGCGAATTGTTTATGCACAAACCTCTTCATGGCCAAATCTGAGTGATGTACGTGTCGACCAGGAAGGTCAGATACATGCGCTTGTCACAGGGCTGTCTATTGCGAAGACAAAAACTGATGGACTGATTGATCTTGCTAGTGATGGCAGCCCATCGTCTGTACAGACCGAACAAATGCCTGCATCGCTACGGACTGAAGCTGCCGTGAATGGCAACACGTGGATGGCGAAGGGACACCCGCAGTTGGGTCCGAATAACACCATCTACATACCTGGTTACATGTCGGCTGGAGATTCGAAAAATCAGCGTTCAGTACCGGCTATCGGCACGATCGCGAAAACACAAAGCGGAAGGTCGGTTTCGCAAGAGCGCTTTATTGGCCCCCGAGGAACTGGGCTTAGTATCAACTGGAGTTCCAATCTCAAGTTCGATGGCGCTGGAAACGATTATGTTCCGGCATGGAAGAACAATATCTATGGTTTTGTGCGCTTGTTGCCAGAAACGAAGGCACTCGATACCTCGTATGGTGTTGGCGGATTTGCCCAAGTTGACACAGCGCCAGCAGATGACGCTGTTTGCAGATGGACCGACTACGAAGTGGCCAACTCCGGACAAGTAATGGTCATGCACAGCGTGGGCGAACGACTTGGCGATGACGATTGTGACTGGGACGGGCGACGAATATCAGACGTCGTTGTGCTCACCGCTACTGGTGCAATCGACCCTGCAATAAAGACACGCGGCGGGCTGATCTCGCTTGAAATTAACCCGAATGATGATGTTGTTTTTTCTCCCACGACAAAAGAATTTTACGTGGTAGACAGCGCATGGATTCCTGATGAGGAAGAAGGAGAAATTCAGGAAGTATCAATTCGTCGCTACAGCGTGGCCGGCGTGCTCGATACAACATTTGGTACATCCGGAGTTTTGACACTCCGAGGATATGTACCCCTCAACTCAGTTTCCCCCGTTGAAGCCGACAGGGAAGGGCGGCTCATCTTCGCTGCGATAGACAGCTCATCTGAAGTCATTAACGTGCGAATTGCGCGCTTGAAACGAGATGGAACTCTTGACGCCGCGGTTGATGTGCCCGAGCCAGCACCACCAACGCCGAGTGAACAACGCAAAATACGCGAGGAGCAAAAGCAACAAGAGGCAGCGACTCCAGTTCCGCAACCAGTGCAGCAACCCGCAAGCGTTCTCATCTCGGAAACAAAAGCAATAGGTGATGGAAGTGTTGAAGTGTCATGGATTTCAAATTCGGTGACAACAACGGCAACCTTCACAGTAACGGCGTCGCCTGGTGGAAAAACTTGTACGTCAACAACAACATCATGTGTGGTGAAGGGTCTTGACGCTTGGCAGAAGTACACCTTCACCGTGGCTCAAGCAGGTGAAGCACTTCAGTCAGGTGCATCAGTGGAAACACAACCAGTGCGTATGGTGAAAGTTGGCTCGAGTGTTGCTGTGAAGAAGCTCCTAGCCCCTGGTTCTAAAGGTTCTGCAAAGTATGCGGTTTCTGGTGGTTGCAAGTTGTCGAAGTCAACAACGCTCGTTGCACCGAAAAAGGCTGGCACATGTTTGCTCACGGTAAAAACTGCCAAAGTGGGTAAGACCGCGGCAACTGCGCGATCAGTTCGTATTCAAGTTGTAGCGGCGTTGCCGAAGTAAGAACTATTCCAGCTACTTAGCCAAAAGCAACGCTGTACATGGACAGCGATGAATACATAAACCCATCGGTCACAGTGTGCGGCGCTTCATTGGGGCGCCGTGCACCGAGAACGTAGAGCAGCGGCAAGAAGTGTTCGGGTGTCGGAACTGCGTACGCCGCATCGGGGTGGCTTGCGTAGTTCACGATGGCATCAACGTCGTTGTTCTCAATTGCTTCAGCAATGTATTTGTGAAAGCCGATGCTTGATGGGTGCGGTTCTGCATTGTCAGACCAGTTGATGGCACCTAAGTTGTGCACAATGTTGCCACTACCCACAATGAGCACTTGATATTCACGCAACTTTTGTAATTTGTGGGCAACTTGCAGATGCCATGCAGTGGGCTTTGAAATATCAATAGACATTTGCACAACAGGAACATTTGCTTTGGGAAAGACATGTCGCAACACCGACCATGCTCCATGATCGAGACCCCAGCTAGTGGTGGCACAAATGGGTTCGGGAGCCACGAACTCACGCAATAAGTTGATGACGTGTTGCGCAAGAGCCGGTGACCCTGGGGCCGGGTATTCCACTTGTGAAAGCTCTGGCGGGAAACCTGAGTAGTCGTGAATCGTGCGCGGCCTCTGGTTTGTTTCTACGCAAATTCCCTGCGTGGTCCAGTGCGCAGAAATCATAAGTACCGCATTGGGGTAGACCGGAACTTCGCTTCTGACATTCTCAGATTCTCTGCGCTTCAAGTGAGAAGAATTGAGCGAAACAAAACGTTCGCCGAAATCGGCCCAATCGTTGGTGAACGCATTGTTTTCAATGGCGTTCATGGGGCTTCCGTGACCAAAAAAGACGGTGGGTGACGCAGCAGGCATAGACCTTGTCTAGCATCTGCTTTATGAACTTCGGCAGGCAAAAAGCACAGATGGTGGAACCAGCGAACGCACTTCCGGGCAGAACCGACCAGTTCATGCCTATTCCAGAAAAACACTTTGTACTCGATGCGCCTTTGGTGGCGCCGTGGCCAAGTGGAACTGAAACAGCCGTGTTTGCTCTGGGATGTTTTTGGGGAGCGGAACGAGTGTTTTGGAAAATACCTGGCGTGTATTCCACTGCAGTGGGTTATGCCGGTGGTTACACACCAAACCCTGCCTATGAAGAGGTGTGCTCTGGTCTCACCGGGCATACCGAAGTGGTGTTGGTTGCTTATGCACCAGCACAGGTGACCTACGAGCAGCTGCTTAAAGTGTTTTGGGAAGCACATGACCCCACACAAGGAATGCGACAAGGTAACGATGTTGGTACGCAATACCGCAGTGCGATTTATACAACGAGTGCAGAGCAACTCAAAAGCGCGCAACAGAGTTGCGGCGTGTATGAAGAACAGTTGAAGGCAGCGGGGTACGGAGCAATTACCACTGAAATTGCATCGGCTGAAACTTTTTATTACGCCGAGCCGTATCACCAACAGTATTTGGCAAAGAACCCCAATGGGTATTGCGGTATTGGTGGCACGGGCGTGAGTTGCCCTGTAGGTATGAAAATTTAATACGCTCAGGAACTATTGCCTGAAGTGAAGCGACATAGTGGGTAACCCCTCAAAATAGGAGCTCACTATGAAATCACGTCGTATTGGTAGTGCGTTGTTGGCACTTGGCGGCATTGTTGCCACATCGATTATTGGTTCAGGTACCGCAAACGCACACGTTGCTGTGTACGTAGCGGGAATGAGCGGAGCCGGAGTAGATACCACTGCAGACGGCAACCCCACTTACATCGTGTCGTTTGCCCCCGGGCACGGATGCAGTGGGCCAAAGACCGCTGTGAACCCTGATGGCGCGTACCCCACCACCTCGTTAGAAGTGTTTATGCCAAAAGATTCCGCCGGGCAGTACATCTTGCCTGAAGTACGTGCAGTTGAGGGAGTGGGTTACACCACCGAATTGAAGACGGAAGCCAACCCAGACACCGCTACCGCAACCGCAACCCCGAAAAGAATAAAGTCAATTGTTTACTCGGGGTTCAACCTTAAAGCAGCGAACGGTGGCATTGCAGCAAAAAATACGCAGTTGTTTTCCTTGGCAGTGAAATTGCCGAAGTTGTCGGCGCTTCATGCAAGCAGCAAATACATCTACACTGGCGCAGGAACATCTACACATGTTGAGGTGTATTTCCCCCAAATTCAGTATTGCGATGTCACCGGCCAAGGCGTGGGCGTAACAACAACTGCACCGTCGGCAACTGCAACACTTGCACCAGTTTGTTCAGCAACTGACACGGTGAAAACAACTCTTCTCGACGACTGGACAACTGTAGGGAATACCCCAAAGGTCACCATTGGTGCAAAGACAATTGTTGCGGCAACAACTGGTTACATCGATGGCAATAAAACAACAAAAGCTGTTGCAGCAGATGAGTATTACTGCCAGGGTACGCCCGCAGTCGATGCATCTAAATTGCCGTTGTATGGAAATTTTGAAGCACGAACCACTGGTGTAGGCGCAAAGCTCAAGGCAGTTTTCATGGTCGATGCATCTTCAGTGCATGCGGGCAAAAGAGTAGTGGTGCGCAACGCGACTGGAAAAATTGTTGCTTCTGGCAAACTCGACAAGTCGGGCGACTTCGCGCGCACCTTGAATACTGCTCAATCAGCTGCTTTGACGAAGGGTGAACAACTCCGCTTGTTCATCGGTGGAGTACTCTCGGCAGCCGATGCGCTTTAAATTCCTTGTTGTAACAACTCTCACAAGTTGTATGTTCGCAACGGTTCTGGTGCCTCAAGTTGGGGCAGCAGAACCTTTGCGCGTGCGCCCAGTGCCCCAGCACTCATCGATCATTGGCAAAACACCAATACCTAACTCTGTCGTGAGTAAGGCACCGTTGGTTGCAGTGCTCGTAGGGGAAACCGGCTCTGGAATTGAAGCCGATGATGCACTTTTTGTCTATGACAAATTAGGTGTGAACCACGCAGGGAAAATGCGTAGAGTTGCGGTGAGCGACAACACGCGATTAGAAGCCGACCTCAGCAATATGACGCCGGGTTGGTATGTCGCCAAGCAGAAATTTACTTTCGATGACGGGCACCCATCGGGCGATGTGGGTTCACCGTGGTGGGTATTTGGGGTGAAGGTGAAAACCTCCGCTGCGGCGCCCAAGAGTATGCAATTACAACGGGTAACGCCCGATGCATCAATGCCGCAGAAAATATCGGCAAGTTTGTCGGGTGCGCGTGTAGGGGCTCGTTCATTGAAAATCAGTTACAAGTCTTCTCCGAGTGATGTTGTCACTTGGAGTTTACAAAGCCCATCAGGCATCTTCGGAACCACAAACATTGTTCGTGCAAAAAAGAGTGCAACATTTGGTACATCCCAATTTGTGCTTCCATTTGCGGGAACGTACAAATTGTCATTCACGCATTATCCAAATGCGTTGAGCGACCCCATGCGCAGCATTACCTGGTCTACTTTGGTCAGCGTGAAGTAGTTCCCCAACCATTACGACGAATGCTGTCTCCGTCGGCGTCTTGAGCGCGACCCTGCCAACGCAGTGAACCTGGCGTTTTTGATAGATGTGCAATGAGCCCTTGCATGGGTGTTCCTTCAAGATGTTGAATCATCTCACGTGCAGCAAAGTGAGGGTCTTGATCAATGTCGGCCATGTCGTATACGGGGCCAATGGCGGCATCTGCCTCTTCAAAGATGCGCATCACTTCTGCTTGTGGGCGCGCCGCACACCATGCAATGAGAAGCTCGTTGAGTTCTTTGCGATGTTCAACACGTGAGTTGAAAGTAGCAAAGCGTGGGTCGTTGGCAACGCCAAGAATGTCGAGCACGCGAGCAGCAACAGTGTCACTTGAAGCAGAGACGCCCACCCACTTGCCATCTGAACATTCAAAGGTGCCGCGTGGAACGGTGTAGGGAATGCCAGAACCCAAGCGTTGCTGTTGCTCGCCGGTGAGTTGATACACACTCAATAGCGGGCCCATCATTTGGAAAATGGTTTCCAGCAAGTTGACATCAACTACTTGGCCAACACCTGAGTGCAACGCAACCATTGTGGCGAATGCTGCAGCGAGGCCAGTAATTTCATCGGTGAGGGCAATAGGTGGAAGTAATGGTGCGCGACCTTCTTCGCCACTAATGGCAGCAAGGCCGCTCATCGATTCAGCAATAGAAGCAAACCCTGCACGTTGTGCGTAGGGGCCTGTTTGCCCAAAGCCCGTGACGCGCACAATAACGAGTTTTGGGTTGCGCGCTAAAAGAACATCGGGGCCAAGGCCAAGGCGTTCCAAAATGCCGGGCCGAAAGTTCTCTACCAACACATGTGCGTCGTCGAGGAGTGACAACAAAAGTTCAGAGTCGGCTTCGTCTTTGAGGTCGAGTGCAATGGTGCGCTTATTGCGGTTCACCATTTTCCACCACAACCCGGTTCCGTCACGCGGGTCGCGCCATGCCATGTTGCGTAGTGAGTCGCCGGTATCGGGGCGTTCTACTTTGATGACATCGGCACCAAAGTCGCCAAGGTAACGCGCGCAGTTGGGGCCAGCGAGAACTGTAGAAATATCAACAACGCGAATATCGCCTAATGGCAGTTGCGTCATATGTAAGTGGCTTAGTACCAGGGGCGGTCGCGACGCGATGTGCCCGGACGTGCCCACCAGCGGCCACTGAACTTCCATGCACTCTCGCGATTGCGCAGCGGAGACGACACCATTCCGCCAGTTGCGGTGTTGGCTTCGATGGCAGCAACAATTGCCGCGGTCTCTTCATCGGTTGGTGCCGGTGAAATGGAAAAAGATGAAGTGGTCATGATGCTTTTCTTACAGCGGCATGTTTCCGTGTTTGCGACGTGGAAGTTCGGCGCGCTTTGTTTGCAACATCTTCAAACCGGCAATGAGCTTGATACGTGTTTCTGCTGGGTCAATGACATCGTCGATGTAGCCACGCTCTGCAGCGTTGTATGGGTTGGCATACTTCTCGGTGTAATCGTTCACCAGTTCTGCACGACGTGCAACGGGGTCGGCTGCTTGTTGCAGTTCACGGCGGTACACAATTTCAACGGCGCCTTGTGGGCCCATTACTGCAAGTTCTGCAGTTGGCCATGCATAAGCAAGGTCGGCACCAATAGATTTCGAGTTCATCACAACGTAAGCGCCACCGTAAGCCTTACGAGTAATCATTTGAATACGTGGCACGGTGGATTCGCAATATGCGTAGAGCAATTTTGCGCCGTGACGAATGATGCCGTCGTGCTCTTGGTTCA
Organism: Actinomycetota bacterium; assembly: GCA_026393585.1. GTDB lineage: Bacteria > Actinomycetota > Acidimicrobiia > Acidimicrobiales > Ilumatobacteraceae > F1-20-MAGs119. The sequence goes on along the minus strand of JAPKZV010000231.1, from coordinate 2,099 downwards.
CTCCAGGAAGGAAGCCAGGAACGTCAACGAATGTGATGAGCGGAATATTGAATGCATCACACGTACGTACGAAACGTGCTGCTTTTTCTGACGATTCAATATCGAGAACACCAGCAAACTCTTGTGGCTGGTTGCCCACGATGCCCACTACTTGACCATCGAGACGCGAGAAGCCACAGGTGATGCTCTTTGCCCAGAAGGGGAAGTATTCGAAATATTCACCGTCGTCACACACTTCACGAATGACTTTCTTCATGTCATATGGCTGGTTAGGTGATGGAGGCAAAATGTCGCGCAGCATTGGGCACAAACGATTGGGGTCGTCGCTGCTCTCTACTGCTGGAGGATCTTCCAAGTTGTTTTGTGGAAGGAACGACAACAGGTAGCGCACATCGTCGAGACATGCTTTTTCATCGGTGGAAACGAAAGTGGCAACACCGCTCTTTGATGCATGGCTCATTGCGCCACCGAGTTGCTCGAGCGTTACATCTTCACCGGTGACGGTTTTTACAACGTCTGGACCAGTAATGAACATGTGGCTTGTTTCGCGCACCATGAAGATGAAGTCGGTCATTGCTGGCGAATACACGGCACCACCAGCGCATGGGCCAAGGATGACAGAAATTTGTGGAACAACACCCGACGACAAAACGTTGCGATAGAAAATGCCGCCGTAGCTGGCAAGTGAAACAACGCCTTCTTGAATACGAGCGCCTGCACCATCGTTCAAACCAACAACTGGCGCACCAACTTTCAAAGCGAGGTCCATGAGCTTGTGGATTTTTTCCGCGAACACTTCACCGAGTGCTCCACCGAAAACGGTGAAGTCTTGTGAGAAGACAAACACTTTGCGACCTTCAACTGTTCCCCAACCGGTAATAACACCGTCGGTATATGGACGCTCTTCTAAACCTGCAGCATGTGCACGGTGACGAGCAAGAAGGTCGAGTTCTTGAAAGCTGCCTGGGTCGAGGAAGTAGTCGATGCGCTCACGAGCAAGCATCTTTCCTTTTTCGTGCTGGCGCTCAACAGAGCGAGGCGAGCCGGCGTTGTAGGCGGCCTCTTTGCGCTCGCGGAGGTCTTCAATTTTGGCGGTCATCGGGTTGTCACTCACGCGACAGACGCTAGTTGGCGTGGCGGTGGTTCGCCCACCCCGTTGGGTTAACCGGCTGGCGCGGGGGCGGGGGTTGTGGTGGTCGTTGTAACCGTTGTCACAGGGGCAACAGGGGCAACAGGGGCGCTGCTTGTGGTGGTGTCGCCGGGCAGGGTGGTTCCGGTTGCCACCGTGGTGGTGGTGGCGGGGTCGCCAATGGTGAGGGTGGCTGCCAAGGGGGCGAGATCTCCGGTGGTGCTGGTGCCGTTGATTTCAATGGTCCAGTCGCCAGGGGCCTTGAGCGGGAATTCCCCGTTTGCCCCTAAAAGAGCCGCCCCACGGCGGGTGAGAGGCACCCGAATGAGATAGCCGTCATAGCCGTCGGCCTTCGGGGTCATGCGGACGGTGAACTCTTGAATGCGCTGGGGCTCAAAGAGCTCAATGAGCACCTGATTGGGGCCCACGGTGGCGGGGCTGACCGAGAATCGTACGTGGAATCGGTCGTTGCGGAGGTCTTGCACATAGGCGTAGACCGGGCCGCCACTGGCGGGCTTGATATCGAAATACACGGGGGTGGTCGACATCATCCATGCCGTGAGGCCGAGCACCACAACGCCTGCGGTGGCTTGTGACCCAACAGCACGGCGCAGATGTGCCGCGGGGCGGATGTCGAGAGTGCTGGCCCGAGCCAGGCGTGCCCCGATGAAGAACCGCGTGGTGAACATGGCGTAGGTCATGAAACCGACGACGGCAATTTTGAGGAGCAAGATGCGGCCATGGGCATTCGACAACAAGGCAAAGCCGTCGTAGCGGTAGGTGCTGATGACGCCAGTGAGCACCACAACAGCAATGGCACGTGGTGCGAGGCGGCTAAACCCACGCACCGCTTGCACAAGATCAGAGTCGCCAGAACCAATGAGAACAACACGCACCAAAAGTACGAGTCCACCGAACCACACGGAAACAGCGAGCATGTGCAGACCGGCGTTGATGTAACCGAGCACTT
>JAPKZV010000242.1 GCA_026393585.1 Actinomycetota bacterium | reverse complement strand
GGAGTTTATGCTCTCGCTCAGGGAACTCTCACCACAAGGTCTGTGGAATACGGAGAATCCACCATTCTTGACTGGGCAAATACAGAGGCACGCACTGCAAGGGTGTATGTGCCACCGCGTTGCAGACCAAAGATCGTGACTCTTTGTACATCACTTGACCAATTCCTTTGCCATGACGAAATAAATGTCGGACCAGACTGCTTGAAGTCGTAAAAAATTTGCGCCCCATTTGAAGGAGGTGCGGTGAACGTGAAAGTGAGAGTGCCGGAGGAATTAGCACTTCCCACCAAGTTTATGGGAGCAAGCGGAGCAATTCCATGTTGAATAGTCGCAGCACTTGATACAACGGTTCCCACTCGAGATACGAGAGCAATATCGTAGACCGACGCCGATGGAACGCCAGTAACTTGAAAACTGCACGCGCTCGTTCGTTGCACGGTGAGGCCACTCAGCCCAGAAGCCACCTCAACCGTGACGTCTACGCCCGCGCCAGCCGATGGAGAACTGCAGTAAATACCAAATGAACCTGCGCCAAATGAATACGCATAGAGATTGGTCGGCGGAAGTGGCACAGTCACAATTGCAGCACTGCTTTGACTGCTCACACTACGTCCGTATGCCGCAACGGCAGCGAGACTAAAGGTGTATGACGTCGCAGGGGCGAGACCCGAGACCGCAATCGAACCATCGTTATTCGTCGATGTCGTCATTGAAGCCGCCGGAGTTGATGTAACCGCATAGCGAATTGCACCACTCAGCGGTGACGGTGGTTGAGTGAATCGCAGTGTCGCAGTGGAAACTGAAGTAGCTGTGGCTGTCACATTCGTGGGCGTTGACGGTGTGTACGCAATGGCGCGAATGGGGCGCACCAACTGCGTATTAGATACTGCAACCGAAGTCTCTAAATACACATTTTCTGTATCCGACAATTTACCCGTAAAGGCAGAAGATGAACCTGAAAGACTTGACGTCCAATAGATCTTTCCACTGTGCTCATCAGGCAAACCCTCGAGCAATGTTTGCGTCTCTTGAGCAGAAGGCAGGAACCAATCATCAAATGCACCATTTGTGGAACTCACTGAAAGATCGTTTGCATACCGCGCCGCTACGTAGTTGCCAAAGATGATTTCTTTCTTTTGCAATTTCGAAGAATTCTCATTTCCTGCACCAAATATTTTTGCGGTTACCGGTGGGGTTGAACCACGCGTCATTCTGTAGAAAGTCTTTGATTCTTCTGCATCCAAAGGCGATTCTTCGAGATAGCGGAAAGGCAGATCTGCAAACTCTTGATTGGTCAGCGAAACCGAAACTGCTGTTGCAGTTTTCTTATCGAAAAAGATGGTTCCCGTGCTTGGCCCCGGGTCGCCAACAGTCGCATCGCTCGACACCGAAAGCGTCACTGGGTTGGCATCGAACAAATTGCCGACAGTGAGAACCACAGTCACGGTTCCGCCAGAAACGCCATAAATTTTGACGGCCGGAAATACAACGAGGCCGTTCTCAGATTCAGCATGGGGATACCCATTGATCCATGCGCCATTGCTTTGTGTCACCGTTGCATGAAGTGGATATGGAACATTATCCACCACATTTTGTGCGGCATCATATAAGCGTGCAGTAAGGCGTTGTGCGCTTCTTGACTCAGCAATAAAAGAACCTGACGGCATTGCAGAAACTGATTCTACGTCTAGACGAGTTGGTACTCCGGGGGTGAGTGCAAAAACATCGCTCATAACTCCCGTCAGCGTTTCTCCTGCGGAAAAACTCAATTGCAGGTTTTGTGCTTTTCCAGAGTATGAAGGGGTGCTTAGTCGAACTTTTCCATTTTGGTCAGGAGTGAAGTCTCTACTCCACGGTTCCCGAGTGATCTTTGTTCCGTTCAAAACAACACGCACAGATACCGCACTTGTGGTTGGGTTGCCCCATGCGTCGGTAACTTGCACTTCGGGGCTCACACTCATGAGGCCGCCACTTGGCATATCAACTGGTTGCTGAACCATCATCAATTTCGCTGCATCACCAGCGGTGAGCGAAATTTCCTCACTAGCAACTGCGGCCACGATGTCACGACCATTCTTCACGGAGTATGCGATGGCAAAGTCGCCCATATTGCCCGATGCGGTGAGCGCCGTGAACGTGGCGCGGCCAGCATCGTCGGTGGTGGCACTCGTGTTTGTCAAAGTTGCCACACCACTTGACACCGTGGCATTAATGACCCAGCCGGCTTCGCGAATGAGGTTTCCATCTGCGTCATATGTTTCAACAACTGGCTGTTGTGTGAAAGCTTTTCCGCTTGCTGCTCCACTCGCGGCAGTTACCACTCGCACTTCGGCCGCATCGCCTGAGCTAATTCCAAAAGATTGACTCGTCACCGGCTTCATGCCAGGCGCAGAAAACTTCAATTGGTACAAGCCAGCGGTACCGCTTATTGATATCCCCGCAAATCGTGCAGCACCGTCTCCATCGGCGGTCACGCTCGATGCTGAACCTGCGCTGCTCATACGTCCAGCACCAATCACTTCTGCAGTCACAACTTTTCCTTGCGCTGTTGCTGCAGCGTTGCCTGAGATATCGCGCGCCTGCACGAGCGGCTGTTGCATCAGCACATCACCGCTACGAGCACCCCACGGCTGTATTGCCATTTCCAATGCAACTGGTGCACCAGGAGCTAATTCAACAAAGTCGGAAATAACCGCACCGAGACCACTTGGAATAAAGAGAATTTCATAGGTTCCCACCTGGCCAGTAATTGCAAGATTTGTGAACGTGGCGCGTCCGTTGGCATCGGTGGTTGCACGTTCGTTTTTCAACGAGGTGTTGATGACATTTCGTTGTGCACCGAACAAGATCGCCTCCACACGAACTCCCGCCAATGGAACATCTTTTCCTTCTTCATCGCGGAGTTGCACCACAGCTGCTTGCGCAAATGGCTCACCGTTCACCGCGCCACTGGGTTGAACCGCCATCCGCACGCCAATGGGCGTAGCAATTGGTGCTTCAGATTTGGATACATCAACATTGACGACAGGATTGGTGCCAGCAGTATTTCCATTGACGGGAACTGTCGTCGTACTTCCACTTGTTGTATTGGCATTATTTTCCTTCACCAAGGAGGTCGGCGATACAACTGCTTGCCATACTTTTTTCTTACCCACTGTTGCGCAAACAAACGGGACGCCCTTTTGTGTTTTCACAGCCCCCAGCGACGCACACGGCTTCAGCGCAGTCTGAGTAGTGCGAACGAGGAACCACACTTTTGCACCTTTTGAAATGCCACACGTGAACCTCTGAGCCCCTACCGTTTGGGTCTGCCCCAATCGCTTGCACGCCAGCCCGGCTTCAATGGCGGCATTTCGCGTACGCGATGAATCGCCTGAACTCTGAGCAACAACCACCCCAAGAGTTCCGAGCACCAACACGATGGCCACCAATAAAGTTCCTAAACGGCTGCCTTTTTGCTGCATACAAAGACTCCAAAATCACTAAATCTTGATTCATCTTAAGTGAGAATTCGAGTCTGCGGAGGTCAGCAATCGGCGTAGTCTGTGGCTATGGCAATTATCGACGACACCACCACTTCCCCCGGTTCCATCGACGGCATTCCCCTGACCCGCAAGGAAGTGAGCCTCGACGGACCACCAAAATTTACGAACAGCGCCGATGAGCGTTTGCATGTGAAGCAACGCCTTGCAGGTGCGTTGCGCGTGTTCGGCAAGTTCGGTTTTAGTGAAGGTGTGGCTGGCCACATCACCGTGCGCGACCCCGAGTTCCCCGATCACTTTTGGGTGAACCCTTTTTCTATGTCATTTCGTCAGGTAAAAGTAAGCGACCTTATTTTGGTGAACCATCATGGCGACGTGGTGTACGGCAAGCGACCCGTGAACCGCGCTGCATTTGTATTGCACTCTGCAGTGCACGCTGCTCGCCCCGACATCAATGCCGCAGCACACTCACACTCGGTGTATGGCAAAGCATGGTCGGCTCTTGGCCGCACGCTTGACCCCATTACACAAGATGCATGTGCGTTCTACAACGACCACAGCGTGATTACCGACGCTGCCGGAAAAGTGGTGTTTGAAATTGAAGATGGTGAGCGTTTCGCCGAATGCTTTAGCTCGGGCAAGGCTGCTATTCACCAAAACCACGGTTTGTTTACTGCGGCAGAAACTGTTGATGCCGCTGCGTACTGGTTCATCAGCATGGAGCGCAGTTGCCAAGCACAACTTCTTGCTGAAGCTGCTGGCACACCCAAACTCATTCCACATGAATGGGCGCAATACACACGTGACAACACTGCTCACCAAATGGCAGGTTGGTTGAACTTCCAACCGTTGTGGGACGACATTTGTTTGTCTGACCCCGACCTGTTCGACTAGGCAGCGTTGACTTCCCCAGCACCTTCGCCTACACCCAATAAGCGTCTCAAAGGTTTTGAAGCAGAGTTACTGTTCATTTTCTCTGCCTTTGCTCTGAACGCGGGCAATGCAATGGGAAAAGCGCAATTCGACAACGTTGCGCCAGCAACCATGGCATGGCTGCGCATGTTTGGCGCCATGGTGGTGGCCGTGTGCATTGTTGGCCCGCGCCGCCTTGCCCCCAAACTCTGGACACGTCAGGAATTAAAAAGTGCTGCAGTTCTCGGGCTTTCTACTGGCCTCACCAGCACATTTTTTTACATGGCAATTGATCGCTTGCCGTTAGGCAAAGGCGTATCGATTGAATTCATTGGGCCCATTACTGTTGCCGCACTTTTCACGCGTACCAGGCGCAATGCAATAGCGCTCGTTGTTGCTGTTGTTGGCGTTGCAATTTTGAGCGGTGTGGAACTCAGTGGCGAACCATTGGGCGTTCTCTTCATTTTCATTGCAGCAATTTTTTGGGGCATTCACATTGTGTATGCGGGCAAAGTTGCCAACGCACACGGCGGGCTCGACGGCTTAGCCATGTCGTTCATTTTTGGTGCGCTTCTCACGTTCCCCATGGGCGCCCCCGACATTGGTACGGCAATTACCCACCCATACCTCATTGGTTTAGGCATTGTGGTGGGCGCACTCGCGAGCGTGACTAGTTACGGCATTGACCAGCGCATTTTGCGCATTGTTACGGTGCGGCACTATTCGGTGCTCTTGGCAATGCTGCCCATTGTTGCCACCATCTTTGGCTACATGGTCTTTCACCAGACCCCGCAAGGTTGGGACTACGTGGGAAGTGCGTTGATTATTGCCGGAATTATTTTGCAGGAACGCCGGTAAGCAATTTCCACGATGCTGGCATTGCCGCACGTACTTGGCTTGGGTTCATGCGCAACGTGGTTTCAGGAACCATGTCGGCGATAACACGACCCTCGCTGTAATGCGCGGTCACATGAGCAACGCCTTCAAACAACGCACGGCGGCACTCCACCAGGTCGGCTGGTGGCGAGGCATCGAGCCAACCCCACATGGTGAGCGCAATGGTGAGGTCGTGAACAACTGGCGCACGACTAAACAACGAGGCACGCTTTAATGCGATGTTGATGCAACCACGCAATGCGTCGTCGACATGCTCGCCTTTTTGCACCTGCACCTGTGGGCGCAACTTGCCTGCAAGCAACAACACATAACCCTGGTCGGGACCTTGGTTTCCTAAACGTGCACCACTTGGTTGCAGCCCTTCAATTTCACCTTTTCGGTCTGGCTGCCAAGCAGCAGGAACATGTTCGGGCGATGCGTAAGCATGTGCCCGAGCAGCAAAAGAAACAGGAGCGTTACGAGGAGCAGCCATGATCTAAGAGTAGTTGTTATGCCGAGGTGTGCAACAACCCATACACCAATGACTCTTCAAGAGCTTGCCACGATGCTTGGATGATGTTGGCTGACACCCCAATGGTGGTCCATGAACGCTCGCCGTTGGTGGCGTCAATGAGCACGCGGGTTATTGCACCCGTTGCTGTAGCGCCGTCGAGAATGCGCACCTTGTAGTCGGTGAGATGCACCTTCGAGAGTTGCGGGAAATGACTAATGAGCGAACCGCGCAATGCCGAGTCGATGGCATTCACTGGGCCGTTGCCTTCCGACGTGCGCACGAAACGCTCATCACCAAGCCAAACCTTCACTGTTGCTTCAGTGGTGAAGGTGCCATCGGCTGCTTCATCGGTGATGACACGCATGCTTTCCACATTGAAGAACTCTTGCTTCCAACCTGCGGCATAACGCATAAGCAATTCCAAAGATGCATCGGCTGCTTCGAAGTGGTATCCCTCGTGCTCGAGGCGCTTCAGGTCGTCAATCACTTGGTTCACGGCAGGGCCATCCATCTTCAAACCCAGCTCATCGGCTTTCATTTGAATAGTTGCGCGGCCAGCCATTTCCGACACCACGAAACGCGTGCCGTTACCAACGAGTTCAGGAACAATGTGTTCATAAGCATCTTTGGCACGAGCAATGGCCGACACGTGTAGGCCTGCTTTGTGTGCGAATGCCGATGAACCAACATAAGGAGCCTGCGGGTTGAGCGGACGGTTCAACACTTCTGCCACAAAGTTGCTCACCGAGGTGAGGCGCTCCATGTTTGCTGGTGGCAAGCACTCGTAACCCAACTTCAATTGCAAGTTCGGAATGATGGTGGTGAGGTTTGCGTTACCAGTGCGCTCGCCCAAACCGTTAAGCGTTCCTTGCACGTGGCGCACGCCGCTTTGCACTGCAGCCATTGAGTTAGCAACAGCACAACCGGTGTCGTCGTGGCAATGAATGCCCAGTGTTGCATCGCCACCAATGTGCTTGCGTACTGCAGCAACAATTTCGCCTACTTCGCTTGGCAATGAACCGCCGTTGGTGTCGCACAACACTAAGTGTGTTGCACCTTTCATAACAGCAGCTTCCAAAACACGCAGCGAGAACTCTTGGTTGTTTTTGAAACCGTCGAAGAAGTGCTCCATGTCAACAAGAACGCGCTTGCCGTTGCCCTTCAAGAACTCCACCGAGTCGGCAACCATGGCAATGCCCTCTTCAAGAGTTGTTTGCAGTGCGTGCTCTACGTGGTAGTCCCAGCACTTTGCCACAATGCACACCGCAGG
>JAPKZV010000081.1 GCA_026393585.1 Actinomycetota bacterium | reverse complement strand
GGGTAGTGGCAAAACCGAGTGTGGCTTGCACATCTCTTAAAAGAGCGTGAGCTCGTCTGGCTTATTGCCACGTAAAAGCTCGTAGTCAATTTCTACACAAGTAAAACCGCGTGTAGTTGCCAAGGTTTTGGCTTGCGGTTTAATGACCTGGGCAACGTAAATGCCTCGAATAGCGCCAAGCGACGTGTCGTTGTGTAGATACTCCAAGTAGCGGGCAAGTTGTTCCACACCATCAATTTCACCACGGCGTTTCACTTCAATGGCCACCGTGTTTCCATCTTTGTCTCTGCATAAGAGGTCTACAGGCCCAATGGCAGTGGGGTACTCGCGGCGAATGAGCGTGAGACCTTCTTCAATTGTTTCTGGCATCGCCGCAAGTAGTTCTTGCAAGTGTGCTTCCACGCCATCTTTAGAGAGCCCAGGGTCTTCGCCAAGGTGATGGTGGGTATCGAGAAATATTTCGTGCAAAGTGATGGTGATGGTTTCGCCTTTTGGGTTAGCGACAATCCACTCGCCTTCATTTTCCTGCAAGATATTGGGTGAGTTCATCCAGTTGAGTGGTTTATAGGCTCCGCCGTCGGCGTGAATAGCAACACACCCATCGGCTTTCACCATAATGAGGCGCGTTGCTTCATCGAGGCGCGACTCCAGGCGGCCAACGTAATGAACACTGCAGCGAGCGATAAGTAAACGCACCTCTCTAGTGTGGCAGGGCGAAGGGTATGGCACGTAATGCGTATGGCGGTACATTGAGAGTGTCGATAGCTCGGAAAATCTCTTATGAACTCACACGCCAACCGTAAGCAACTTTTGCTCCTCGCCGTCATTGTGGTGTCTGGGGTGTTTTACGTTGGCGTTGGAGCAGTACGCAATGACAACACAAGTGCCCCCACAACTTCAGTAGTGGCAACCAGCACCACGGTATTGGACTCAAGCACCACCGTTGCTCTGGCAGACCTCATTGGTGACGACCCAGCAAGTGCCGAGCCGTGCACGATTCCCATGAAAGCTTTGCGCCCGGGCACCACAGGTAAAGACGTGGTGTGCTTGCAACAGGCTCTGGTGAAAAATAACTATCTCGAAAAAGTGACTGGTACTTACGATGTGGCAACCCAGGTTGCGGTCACAGCATTGCAAACAAAGAAAGATCTTTTCGTCGACGGAATTGCTGGGCGTGAAACTGCGCTGGCCCTTGGCATTTGGCCCAATGAAAACTTGCTTGTGGTGCGTACACCTCCTCCTGTGGAAGGGGCGAAAGACTCGCTCGGGTTTTTATTGTCGTCTGTGGCCTCAACGGGCGCTTCTGCACCAGCCCTACCAGCGAACTCGGGAAGTGGCCGACGTTTGGTTTTCGAGCGAGCGGGCCAACGTGTGTGGGCGGTCGACAAAAACAACGAAATTATTCGTTCATGGTTGGTGTCGGGCAGCAAATACAACAACGAAACACCCGGCACTCATCAGGTGTACAGCCGCTCAGAAATTACGACCGCATGGAATGGCAAGGCCTTCTTGAAAAAAATGGTGCGCTGGTTGAAAACGGCCATTGGCGCTATTGGCTTTCATCAAATACCGGTTCGACGCAGCGACAACACGGTGTATCAAACAGAAGCTGAATTAGGAACGCGACTCTCAGGCGGTTGCCAGCGCCAAGCAAAACTCGATGCCGACTTTCTGTGGTCGTTTGCCAAAATTGGCACACCAGTTGTGGTGTTGTAAAGCAACTATTTGCGAACGTGGTCGCGCATGCGCTTGTTGATGAGCTCTCTGCGTTGTTGTAGCTCACGGTAAGTAAGCCGGTTCACGCTTGAGTCGAGACCAAAGCCCGCTTTCACGCTGTCGAGGTTGAGTTCAATACTTTGCGCATTGATGCCGAGGTCGCGACCAATTTGTTCACCATGGCGTTCGGCAAAAAGCATCGAGATGTTTGCTACCTCGGCCAAGATGTCGAGGTCGGGGGCAAGA